>JBGTNZ010000117.1:0-4353 GCA_041742805.1 Aestuariivirga sp. | reverse complement strand
GCGGGAAAAACTTGCCGGACACATCGCCGGTTTTGCGCGGAGTGCCGAGACCCGCGCTAAGGCCACCGGATTGGGGCTCGTTGACAGCGGCCATGAAACAGCGGCGGCGGCGGTTCGCGATGCCGATCTCATATTCCTCTGTTCGCCCATCGGCACCTATGGGGAAATCGCCCGCGAGATTGCGCCCGCACTTAAGCCCGGCGCAATTCTGAGCGACGTGGGCTCGGTCAAAGGTGCTGTGGTGCGCGATGTCGGCCCCCATGTTCCTGCGGGCGTTCATTTCATTCCAGGCCACCCGATCGCGGGGACGGAGCTCTCCGGTCCAGAGTCGGGGTTTCCTGAACTTTTCACCAATCGCTGGTGCGTTCTGACGCCCCTCCCTGACAGCCATCCCGCGGCTGTTACCCGTCTCGAAAAATTCTGGCGGGCCTGCGGATCGAATGTCGAAACCATGACGCCGGAGCATCACGATCTGGTGCTGGCGATCACCAGCCACCTGCCTCATCTCATCGCTTACAATATCGTGGCGACCGCCGCCGATCTCGAGGAAGTGACGGATTCGGAAGTCATCAAGTTCTCGGCCGGCGGCTTCCGCGATTTCACCCGCATTGCCGCATCAAACCCTGTCATGTGGCGCGATGTCTTTCTCAACAACCGCGAGGCGGTTCTGGAAACGCTGGGGCGCTTTTCCGAGGATCTTTCGGCGTTGCAGCGCGCCATCCGCTGGGGTGACGGCGAATCCCTGCATGCGCTGTTTACGCGCGCCCGCGAAATCCGCCGCGGCATTATCGCCGCGGGCCAGGACACGGCCTCTCCCGATTTCGGTCGCCGCCCGTTGAAGGATTGATAAGTGGAATACTGGGTCTTCGGTTATGGCTCGCTTATGTGGCGGCCGGGATTTACCTATGCGGCAGCCGAACCGGCGCTGATCCGGGGCGTCCACCGTGCGCTTTGCGTCTTTTCCTTTGTGCATCGGGGAACGGCGGAGTGTCCCGGCCTCGTGCTGGGGCTCGATCGCGGCGGCTCGTGCCATGGCATGGCCTTTCGAATCGAGGCGGCGCGGTGGGAGGAGACGCTGGCCTATCTCCGCGCCCGTGAACAGGTGACGATGGTCTATCGCGAAGCCCGGAAACCCGTAATGCTCAAGAACAGCGGCCGCATGGTGGAAGCGACAACCTATTTGATCGACCGCTCGCACAGCCAATATGCAGGCAAAGTCGCATCCGATGATCTATTGCGGCTGGTTCGGCAGGGCCGCGGCATTTCGGGTGAGTGCACGGACTATGTGTTCAACACATTGGCCCACCTTCGCGAGATGAGCATCCACGATGCGAGGCTTGAGGAGTTGGGACAGCGCTTGTCGGCTCAGGCCGCGATCAGCGCTGGATAATTGTTTGCCGCTTCGCGCAAGGCCTGAGCCAGATCGTCAGCCGTCGCAGTAGCATCACGGTCGTTGCGCGCGAGCAGATGAACATGAAACTCGTCAACTTCAATGCCGTCCAGCACATGTCCCGTGCTTGTTTCATCCCAGAAATTGGCAAAGCGCCCGACAGCTATGGCGTGCCGCTCCGGACCTTGCCGCCGCACGGCCACATAGACAGCTCCGGGCAATGGCGGACAAGCATCGCCTTTATAGACGGAGTGAATATAATTTCGCCCGGAAGCGCCGCGCCAATACCAGAAGCGCTCGCCAAAGCCCGTATCATCGGGAAGTTTTGCAGAGATGGGAAAGCCGCGAATCATCATGGAACAAAACTAGAACATAACTCAGCATTTCGTCAACTACATTTCGAAAAGCCGCAGGACAGGCACGTGGCGCAGCCTTCCTGAAACACCAACGCCTGCTCCCCGCAGCGCGGGCATGAAGAGCGCCGTTGCTCGCCCACGGCAATCTGTAAACCAAGCCCTTGCTGCTCATCCTCGCGCTTCAAGAACCCCGTTTCCAGCATGTGTTTTTCGATGATGCCGCCAATCGCCGCCAGCAGGCTAGGCACATAGCGCCCCGCCATCCACTGGCCACCGCGAGGATCGAACACAGCCTTGAGCTCCTCGACCACGAAGGTGACATCGCCGCCCCGCCGGAACACCGCCGAGATCATCCGCGTCAGCGCCACCGTCCAGGCATAGTGCTCCATGTTTTTGGAGTTGATGAAAATCTCGAAGGGCCTGCGGCGCCCGCCATCAAGAATGTCATTGACCGTGATGTAAATGGCGTGATCGGTCTCCGGCCATTTAAGCTTGTATGTGAAACCCGGCAGAACCTCGCGCCGCTCCAGCGGCTGCTTCATGTAAACGACCTCACCGCTGCGCTGCAAGGGTTCAACCGACAGCACCGAACCCGTAACATCGTTGGGCCGGAAGGTGGTGCAGCCTTTCAGCCCCAGATCATAAGCCCGCTCATAAACCTTTTTGAAATCATCGAAGGAAAGCGACGCAGGCACATTGATGGTCTTCGAGATCGAGCTGTCCACATGCCGCTGCACCGCCGCCTGCATGATGAGATGCGCTTCCGGCAAGAGTGTTTCGGCGGTGACGAAGGCTGGCGGCAGAGGCACGTCCTTGCCTTTCAGCTCCCACCACAGCGCCGCCGCGTAGTCTGTCACGCGCTCCGTCCGCCTCGTTCCATCGGCTTGCAGTATCTTGCGGTCATAACTGATGCTGAAAATGGGTTCGATGCCGCTCGACACATTGCCGGCGAACAGCGATATCGTCCCCGTTGGTGCTATCGAAGTAACAAGCCCGTTGCGGATACCATGGCGTTTGATCTGATCGCGCAAATGTTTCGGCAGGCGGGATGCGTGACCGGAAGCGCCATAACGATCCTTGTCGAACAGCGGAAACGCGCCGCGCTCTTTCGCGAGACCGATGCTGGTGCCATAGGCCGCCGTTTCAATCCGCGCCATCCAGCGCCCCGCCTTTTCGGCGGCTTCTTCCGTCCCATAGGCAATGCCGCACATGGCGAGCGCATCCGCCAATCCCGTGACGCCGAGGCCGATGCGGCGCTTAGCCTTCGCTTCCAGCCGCTGGGCCTCCAGCGGATAGTTCGAGACATCGATCACATTATCCATGAAACGGATAGCAACGGCCGTCACCCGGTCGAGTTCATCTTCATCGATGTGTGCGTCATCGGTGAAAGGATTCTTGACGAAGCGCGCCAGATTTAACGAGCCTAGCAAGCAGGCGCCATGGGCCGGCAATGGCTGTTCGCCGCAAGGATTGGTGCAGCTGATCGTCTCGCAATAGACGAGATTGTTTTCGGCATTCACGCGGTCGATGAAGACGACGCCGGGCTCGGCATAATCGTAGGTGGCGCGCATGATCTGATCCCACAGCGCACGCGCTCGCACTGTCCGGTAGGTCTTGCCCTCGAACACCAGCGGCCAGTGGCCATCGTTCTTGACCGCCGCCATGAAGCGGTCGGTGACCAGCACCGACAAATTGAAATTGCGCAAACGCGCCGCATCGCGCTTGGCTGCAACGAAACTTTCGATATCGGGATGGTCGCAGCGCATGGTGCCCATCATGGCGCCGCGCCTTGTGCCTGCCGACATGATGGTGCGGCACATGGAATCCCACACATCCATGAAGCTCAAAGGGCCGGACGCATCGGCTCCCACGCCCTTCACCGGCGCCCCCCTAGGACGGAGCGTCGAGAAATCATGGCCGATGCCACCGCCCTGTTGCATGGTGAGCGCTGCTTCCTTCAGGCCATCGAAAATGCCGGGAAGCGAATCGGGAATGGCGCCCATGACGAAGCAGTTGAACAGGGTGACAGCGCGCTCCGTCCCCGCTCCCGCCAGAATGCGGCCCGCCGGCAAGAAGCGATAGCCGGACAGAATGCCGTGAAAGGCTTCCGCCCAACGCTCCCTGTCAGCCTCAGGCTCGGCCGCCGCAACGGCACGAGCAACACGCCACCAACTCTCGTCTGGCGTGGCATCCACGGGCGTCCCATCCGCGGCTTTGAGCCGGTATTTCATGTCCCAGATCCCGTGGGCGACAGGATCAAGGGAGTGAGTCGGGTTCTGGTCCATGTCTATCCGCTTACCGGGGCAGCATGATAATCCCTTAAACGGCCAGAGTCGAGGCATCGTTCCCTATTTGTACCCGGCCCTCCGCCACCAGTCGAGCGGTTGCCACTTCGATCTCTTTTTCCAGCCGCGCCTGAAATTCCCTGCGCGGCAAGCCAGGCCTAATAGACGGCAGAAATTCCAGGATGATGGTGCCGGGAAAGCGGAGGAATTTGCGCCGGGGCCAGTAGACGCCCGAGTTGAGCGCAAAGGGCACGCAAGGCACGCCCAGCGCTGCATAAAGAGCGGCGGCGCCGGGCTTGTAATCGGGCGGATCGCCGGGGGC
>JBGTNZ010000116.1:0-3184 GCA_041742805.1 Aestuariivirga sp. | reverse complement strand
TGAAGCATCCGAGCCGCAGCAGGAAGCTACGGAGCTTTTTGGACAATTAACCCAGAACTTTTGAAAGAGCGGATTTTACCGCGCTTACCTCTTTTGGAGACGGCCTGCCGATTTTTCGCAATACGCACTCGGCGTCAATGGTTGCGATCTTGATAGGGCGGATAACCGATGGGGTTGAAAGTCCAGCCTTGGACAAATTGCTTGATTTTGATATCGACGGCCCATCTCTCGTTGCCGGCGCTGGTAATCATGGCAATCCACAGCAAACCGAACTCCTTGGCGAGCCAAGGTTTTGAAATGATGAGTGCGGGTCGTCGCTTCTCTGCCAGACGATCGGTGTAAGGAAATGGAAGAACAACGATATCCCATTGGGCCAATGTGTCAGAGGCCGCGATAGGCCATTTCATTCGCTTCGCTCGACCATTCGGTAAACACGGCGAAGGGATCTTCCTGAGGTGTTTTATTGGCTTTTGTGATTTGGACGCCGGATGCCGTTACGGCATAGCGAACCCTGTCTCTGGGCTTTAGGCCCAGACGCTCCCGGACTCGCGGGGGATAACAGTCTGGCTTTTGGACGTGACCTTGGAGAATACGACATTCATGCTCTTACCACAGAGGTAAGATGTTTCACTTCTTACGAATGTCAACTCTCACGGACGCACTGTCCCCATGAGTTTCGTCGATAGGACGCAAGAAACTAGAGCCGGGCTCGTTACCCGGGTTGTGGATTCTTGCAGAGAGCTACGCGAGGCGCTAGGTCGGTAAAAATTCAATAATCCCAGGAGACCTTCCCATGTCATTTTTGAAAAAGCTGTTCGGCGGCGGGGCGGAAAAGGCGGAGGCGCCGGCCAAGAGCGTCGAGTACAAGGGCTTCACCATCGCGGCTGCGCCCTACAAAGATTCCGGCCAGTATCAAACCTGCGGTTTCATCACCATGGAGAAAGAAGGCGTGCGGCGCGAACACAAGTTCATTCGCGCCGACCGTTTTTCGTCGCTCGATGAGGCGGCGGAGTTTTCGCTCAGCAAGGGCCGCCAGATCATCGACCAGCAGGGCGAGCGGCTGTTTAGCTAGGGCGCCGCCACATAAACAAAAGCGCCGTCCTTCGCTTCCGCCTTCCCCAAGCCCGGATGGGGCCAGTGATAGCCGAGTAGGAGCTTCTGTCCAGCGGCCGCCATGTCGAGCAGCTTGCGGCGGTTGCCGACCGCCAGATCCGCATCGGCGTCGAAGCCGAATTTCCAGTTGGGATGAGCGAAGAATACGTCAGGGTGGATCACCGCATCGCCCGTGAGGATGAGACCATCCCCGCCCGCCAGCTCGAAGGAAACATGGCCCGGCGTATGTCCCGCGGTGTCGATTGCGGCAAGGCCACTGACGATTTCCGCGCCCGGCTTGAAGAAGCTCACCTTGTCCTTGATGGCGGCGAACTGGTTCTGGATGCCTTTCACCATATCCGTCAGGTCACTTGGCATCTTGCTGGCAAGATCGGGAGCGGTCCAGAAATTCCATTCGGCTTCGGCCACATGGAACGTGGCATCGGGGAAAACGGGCTTGCCATCGGCTCCCGCGGTCCCCCACAAGTGATCGGGGTGGCCGTGGGTATAAATGACCTTGGAAATGGCGGAAGGTTCGACGCCCGCGGCTTTCAAACTCTCAAGAAGCTTGCCGGAACTTTCCTGGTAGCCGGCGCCCACACCCGTATCGATGAGGATCATATCGTTCGCCGATTTGGCCAGCACCGCATTCAATTCGAAGCGGACATTGTCGCCCTCGACCATTGCGCCGAGAAGCGATTTGAGCTCTTCAGGCTTGGCATCGGGGCTGATGACGGCAACGGGCAGCGTTAGCGTTCCGTCGCTGATCACGGTCAACTCATAGGCGCCCTGCTTGAAGCTATAGGGGCCCGCCAGCGCCAGTACCGATTTCGGCAATACGCCAGCCGCAATCAGACCGGCCGCTACGCCGAGAAATTTGCGCCTATCGAAACGAAGTGAATCTTGATGCAAGATCTTGGAAGTCTCCTTGTTTGGGATGCCTGAGTATCGCAGAAAGCCATCGCCGCCGCCTACAACATATTGTGAACTATGCGCTGATTGTCCTCTTCGAGCTTCGCAGGGCGAGGGACAATCAGCACTATCACCCCAGCACATAGTTGAAGCTGGCGCTGATGCGGTTGCCGCCTCCGCGATTGAGGGGTACCTCGTGGCGAAGCCAGCTTTCCCACAGCAGCAGCGTGCCCGGCTTCGGCGTTTCGCTCACGTGGGTTTGAAATTCGCGCGGCGCTGAATTCCTGCGCGGTGGTGCCGCCATCAGCAGGCCGGCGCGCGGGTCTTCAAAGATGATCGGCCCCGCACCATCGGGCACCGCCACATAGTAGGTGCCGCTGATCACCGAATTCGTATGAATGTGCGAAGTGTGCGATCCGCCTTCGGGCAAGACGCTTACCCAGAGACTATCGCAGATCGGCTTTTTGCCGCGCATATCCCAATGGAGCTGTTGGGCGAAAAGCCTTGCATGGCTCTTGATGATTTTCTCCAGCCGCGCGAATTCGCGAAATCGATCCGTCAGGTCCGTGATCGATGCAAAAGACGTGTAGCCCGGATAGCCGTGCTTCTCACACCAGCGCTGGCCAAAGCGGTCGCCCGTGCTGAGGGACAGAGCGGTGCTTTCAAGCTCGTGATTAAACATCGCATTGTCAGGTATTTCCTCGCGGTAGATGCGGGTGACGAACAGGTCCAGCGTTTTAGCCATCGGCGCCGATTAGCGCTTGAAGCTGGCCTCATCAAGCGCCTTGACGACCATCTTCTCGATCTCGTGGAGGGGGTGCTTGGTCAAATCCTTATCCATCTCCAGCACGATCGACTTGGTCACGGCATCGCTCACGGCCTTGCGGAACTCGCCTAGCGCCACGGGAGGTGCCGCCACCACCAGCGCGTCGAATTCGCCCGCCGTTAAATCCTTCGCCATGTCGGCGGCGATTTGCTGCACGAAGCGGTCTTCGGCGATCTGGTGCCAGTCGGTTGGCTCCATGGAGGAGCGGCGATTGCCCATGCTTTCATTGGTGCGCCCTGGCTTGTCGGTGCCTTGCTCATGGGTCGCGGGGTTGTCCTGCCCATAGGAGCGGACCACCTTCAGATTGGGGAATTCCGCATCGCCGTCATTGCGGAGCACGAGGCCCCGCCCGCC
>JBGTNZ010000115.1:0-2415 GCA_041742805.1 Aestuariivirga sp. | reverse complement strand
ACCCGCCGATGATCCACAGTGCTGCCGTGCCGAAGCGGCGGGGGTTAAAGCCGCCCCGTAGCTGCGGAGCCTTGTCGAGGAGCGCTGCTATAAAAACCGGGCCGGTGATAATCAGCCGCATGCCAGGCTTATGCACATGGGTGAGCCGGAAGGGCCGGTCAGCGTGGGGCGGGTCGATGGCAGCGAGATCGGTAAAACGCCAGTCCTGCGCGGGAACGGCAGGCCCTGAAATAGCAATGTTGCTATCTTCAAGCCGCACGGTTACGGCGTGATCGGCGGCGGTCTCGCCGTCGAAAAAAGTCGCCTGTGCCTCCATCAGATGCCGCCAACGTCGAAGGCGTCGGCAAGACCCTCCCCCGTCTTGTCGAGAGGACCTTGGGATTGCGAAATATGGTCCACGCCCACCGTGCCCTCAACCTTGATGCGCTCGCACAGATAGCGGACCATGCGTTGACGCACATAGGGCGCGCCGATGCCCAGGGTAAAAATCCAGATCAGCAGATTGCCGATCACCAGCGCGATGAGATTGCCGGCGGTTGCATCCATGCTGAAGCGCGCATTTTCAAAACTCGTATAGCTGGCAAAAACTCTCAGTTCGCGGGCCGAGTAAAACGACCAAAGCACCATGTAGACGGCCCCGAAGACCAAATAAATCCCGAATAACGCGGCCAGTGTAATCCAGATGTTTGTGCGCTCGCCGGGGCTTTCAGCGCCAATGTTGTCCGTGTCAAGAAAATCAGCCCAACCCGTTTGCCAAATGGTCGCTCCGATGGTCACGACAAACACCACGGCCACGGTGAGGGTGAAAACCCAGCACACTGCATAGGCGGGATAGAGCGGCCTCGCGCGGCCCTTGAAGCGAAACGGCTGGTCGCCGAAGCGCATGTCGCCGATCATCTTTTCCTGCAAATTGAGGTTCATAACCGGCGTGGACCAGCCAAGGGTGAAGCCCCGCGCCAAAAGTGCGCCAAAATAGAGCAGGGAATAGACCATCGAAGATCCTGCGAGCGTGCCCCTGATGCCGCGCCATAGGGTTCGCGACAGTTGATAGCGCCGGGCCCGGTAGATCGCGGCACCCCACAGCACCGCCACCAGCAGAAAGAGCACGGCTTGAACCCCGGCGATGGCCGGGTGTTGGGGGCCGTAGATCAGGCTAACCGTCATGATCAGCAGGAACGCAGGCAAGCCAAAGACCAGGAACACGATGAGCGCCCCCATGAACAGCTCGAGGCCGCGGCCCGTATATTCCAACGGCTGCCCGTTGATGTGCACGCAGCTCCAGATGTGCTTGCGAACGTTGGTTTTGGCCCAAAACCGGTAAAAAGTAAGGGTTATCAGATTAAGGGCGAAATTGATGAGCGACAGGGCAAACAGGCCCTGCCGGGGCACATATTCAATACGGATTGGTTCGCCGGCGGCTTGCGGCGGCGACAGGGCAATTTCATTCATCCCCCGCGATCCTAGAAGGGATTTCCCGAATCTCAAATGAGCCCCCGCAACGGCGTTAAGCACAATGTTGCTTTCCTGCAACATCGGAACGATTTGTGTGTTTCGCCCAAATCGCTCCCGCTTTGAACCTTTCATCCGCCCAAATTGGCCCATAGCGTGTGGACTTGACGGAGTGCTGTGAAACTCCGCGGACAGCCAAAATGCTGTTTTTGACGCGGGTAGCGCGTCTCAAGGATCGTTAGCAGGTGTTTACCAAACTGTTTTCCGAGGCCAATTTGAACGGCGTGATGGCGCGGTGCGCCGTCTTGGCCGTTCTTGTTCTGCATTTGGCAGGGCAGCAATTCTCCGCTGCCCGCGCCGATGAGCCGGGCGTGATGGCGGACTTCTATTCCTATCTCCCGGCCGTCCCCGATATCAAGCTCCCCGAAATCAGCATCCCGTTTTGGACCGACGATCTCAAGAAGGCGAAGAAGGCCTATAACAAAGGCAATTACGATCGCGCCATGAAATACTTCCGGCGCGCCTCGGAGGATGGCAACATCGTCGCCGACTGGTACCTGGGCCACATGTATCGCACCGGCCGCGGCGTGGCGCAGGACGATGCAACGGCATACTCATATTATTTACGTGTGGCCGAGCTTTACGATTCCGACGAGTCCGACCAAAACCGGCTGCGGATCACGGTCGACGCCATGGTGCGGATTGCCGACTACCAGCGCACCGGGGTTGCCTCCGCCGGCATTGCCCAGAACCCGGCCGCGGCCGCGCGGACCTATTTGAAGATCGCCACCACCTATGGCCATCCGGCGGCGCAATACGCGCTGGGCATCATGAGCATTAAGGGGCAGGGGATGAAGCGTAATCCCCAACAGGGCCTCAAGTGGCTCATCGCCGCGGCCCGCAAGCGCCACGCAACCTCGGAGGCCTATTTGGGTGAACTCTATCTGGAAGGAAAGCTGGTGCGCC
>JBGTNZ010000114.1:0-4362 GCA_041742805.1 Aestuariivirga sp. | reverse complement strand
TGGGAGGCGGCAACCTCATCATGCATGGCGCTGGCTGGCTGGAGGGCGGGCTGGTGGCCAGTTTCGAGAAATTCGTACTCGACTGCGATTTGATCCAGATGGTGATGGAATTCCTGAAACCCCTTGAAACCACTCAGGATGCGCTGGGGGTCGAAGCCATCCGAGAGGTGGGGCCTGGTGGTCATTTCTTTGGCGCCCAGCACACCCTGGCGCGCTATTCCGATGCTTTCTATGCGCCGATCATTTCTGACTGGCGCAACAATCAGCAATGGCTTGCCGCTGGAAAACCCGAAGCGATGCAGAGGGCGAACACTGTCTACAAGCAGGCGCTGGCGGAATATCAGGAGCCGCCGCTCGACGCAGCACGGCGCGAGGAACTGGACAGTTTCGTCGAACGCCGCAAGCGCGAGGGCGGCGCGCCCACGGATTTTTAGTGGTGAGCAAATCTCACTCAAGCGGCGGCAAACCTCAAGATCATGTCGCATGCGTTGGGAACCGAACACACGTGCTGTGATAGATTCACTGCTCGGATGAAAGGAACACCATGACTGTCGAACGCCGCGGCCGCAGGCAAAGTGCGGCCAATCTGCCCATCGCGCAGCTACCGTGGTCGCAGCCGCGCCTCACGCTGGAACCCCTGCGCATTCTTTCCGACGACCACATCGAGGCCATCCACCGGCAGTCGTTGCGTGTGCTGCAGGAAATCGGCATGCAGGTTCTCCTCCCCGAGGCGCGCGACATCTTGGCCAAAGTAGGGGCCAAGGTCGATGATGAGCGCGTACGGCTCGGCGCCGAAATCGTCGAGGAAGCGCTGAAGACCCCGCCTGCCGAGTTTACCTTCCATGCCCGCAACCCCGCCCGCAATATCCGTATCGGCGGCAACTGGATTGCCTTCTCGCCGGTGGGCGGCCCGCCCAATTGTTCCGACCTCGACCGCGGCAGGCGCCCCGGAACCCTGGAAGACAACGCGAACTTTCTGAAGCTCAGCCAGTTCTTCAATTGCATTCACACGGCGGGCGGCGGGTCGGTCGATGCCCTCGACGTCCATGCCTCGATCCGCCATCTCCACATGATGCGCAACAAGGTGCACCTCACCGACAAGGTGCCGTCCGCCACCTCCACGGGCCGCGCGCGATTGTTCGACAGCATCGAGATCGCCCGCCTGGCGCGGGGCATTCCGCACGAGCAAATGCTTCGCGAACCCTCGGCCTATACGGTCATCAACACCAACTCGCCGCTCAAGCTCGACAATCCCATGGCCATGGGCATCATCGAATTGGCGCGGCTTAACCAGATCTGCGTGGTGACGCCGTTCACGCTGCTGGGCGCCATGGCGCCGGTGACGCTGGCGGGAGCCCTAGTCGAGCAGAACGCCGAGGCCCTTTTCGGCTTAGCGCTTTCGCAAATGACCAATCCCGGCGCTCCCTTCGTCTATGGTGGCTTCACCTCGAACGTCGACATGAAATCGGGAGCGCCCGCTTTCGGCACGCCGGAATACATGAAGGCCTGTATCTGCGGCGGGCAGCTGGCGCGGCGCTACAAGGTGCCCTACCGCACGTCGAGCACCAATGCGGCTAACAGCGTCGACGCGCAGGCGGCCTATGAAACGGTGTTCTCACTCTGGGGCGCCATCATGGGTGGCGGCAATTTGATCCAGCACGCCGCGGGCTGGCTGGAAGGGGGCCTCGTTGGCTCCTTCGAAAAATTCGCTCTCGATGTGGACCTGCTGCAGATGGTGGAGGAATTCCTGAAGCCTATCATCGTCGATGACGATGAGATGGCCCTTGAGGCGATGCTGGAAGTAGGCCCTGGCGGTCATTTCTTCGGCGCCAAGCATACGCTGGAACGCTATTCGACCGCGTTCTATCAGCCGTTGATTTCCGACTGGCGGAATTTTCATGCATGGCAGGATGCGGGCTCTCCGCAGGCGGCGCAAAAAGCCAACGCGCTCTGGAAACAGGCTTTGGCTGAATACAAGAAACCCCCGCTCGATCCCGCCATCGCCGAGGAAATCGATGCCTTCGTGGCGAAGCGCATCGAGGAAGGTGGGGAGAAGACGGATTTTTAGGTAGCATCCCTGGGATGCGCTCATGACCGAAGTTCGATTTTATCATCTTGAGCGCGAGCCGCTCGACAAGATTCTGCCGCGGATGCTGCAAACTGGTCTGGAGCGCGGCTGGCGCGCCGTGGTGCAGGCGGGCTCGGATGAGCGTGTGGAAGCGCTGTCGGGTTTGCTGTGGGCCTTTGATGACAGCGCCTTCCTGCCCCACGGCACCAAGGCGGATGGTTTTGCTTCGCTCCAGCCGGTGTGGCTCACGGCTGCCGATGAAAATCCCAACGGCGCGAATGTGCGATTCTATGTGGATGGCGCGCGGCCCTCGGATTTCCGCGATTTGATGCGAGCCGTCGTCATTTTCGATGGCAACGATGAAGCAGCGGTAGCCCTGGCGCGGGAGGACTGGAAACGCTTCAAGTCCGAGGGTTGCGAAGTGAGCTATTGGCAGCAGGACGGCGAGGGGCGCTGGCTGAACCTGGCCGCGCCGGCACCGTCATCAGAATCGCCACGCCCAGGATAGCCGAAATCATCGAACCCATGATGACGCCAACCCGCACGGACGTTTCAAGATCCGGTGATGCGAAGGCCAGCGAGCCAATGAAAAGACTCATGGTAAAGCCGATCCCCGCGAGGCACCCAACGGCTGTCATATGACGCCAGCCGCAGCCTTCCGGCAAACGTGCCCATCCAAAGCCCACGGCCGCTGCAACGGTGGCGAGAATTCCCAAGGGCTTCCCGATTGCTAGTCCGGCTGCAATACCCAACGGCACTGTCTCCACCAGTTTCGCGGCGGCAAAACCGTCAATTGGAATGCCGGCGTTGGCGAAGGCAAACAGCGGCAGAATGAGAAATTTCACGTAAGGGTGCAGGATCTCCTCGATCGGGTGGATGATGGGTGAGCCATCGGCCCGGCGCAGCGGAATCATCAGGGCAAGTGCAACTCCGGCAAGCGTGGCGTGGACGCCCGATTCCGAAACGAAAACCCATAGCGCCAACCCTACCAGGAGGTAAGTGCCGGTCCAGCCAACATGGCAACGGTTAAGGAGCAACAGAACAAGGAGCGCCACTGCCGCGAGCAGGAGCGCGATGGTCGACAACTGCGCGGTGTAAAACAGCGCGATGATGACGATGGCGCCGAGATCGTCCAACGTCGCCAGGGTGAGCAGGAAAACCTTGAGACTGACGGGCACGCGTTTTCCGGCCAGCGAAAGCGCGCCAAGCGCGAAGGCGATATCGGTAGCGGCGGGAATAGCCCAGCCTTGCAGCAAAGCGCTCTCGCCCGCATTGATGAAGACATAGATGAGGGCGGGGACGGCCATGCCGCCCACCGCGGCGATCGCGGGCAGAACGATTTGCGCGCGCGAGGAAAGATTGCCTTCGACGATCTCCCGCTTGATCTCGAGCCCCACGAGAAAGAAGAACACCGCCATGAGCCCGTCGTTGATCCAGTGGATCAGCGTTTTCTTGAGATAAAAACTGCCTACCGACAAATCCAGCGGTGCGTGAAGCAGGCCGTCATAGAGCGGGCGCAGCGGCGCCACATTATAGACGGCGATAGCCGCCGCCGCGGCGAGGACGAGAATGAGTCCGGCGGTGGTCTCATGCTGGATAAAGGCAAGGATGGAGCTGCTTCTCGCGGCTTGCTTCTTCACGAAACCGTCTCGTGGGCTTCCAGCCAGAGAGTTTCCTGAGCTTCGAGATCCGAGGCGAGCTTGACGCGGAGGCGGGCAAAGTCAGCGGCCTTCTTTGGCTCCTGCAAATACAGGCTGGTGTCGGCCAAGGCGCGATCCAGAACTTCCAGTTTGTCCTTTAGCTTGATGATGCTGAGGTCAATGTTGAGAATCTTTTTCTTAAGGGCTGGCGGGGCGGCCTTGGCGCGTGCCGGTTCCTTCATCGGCTGGGGTGCGCGCGAACGGCCGAGCACGAGGTCGGTGTAATCATCCATGTCGCCATCGAAGGGTTTCACCGTGCCGTCATGGACAAGCCACAGCGTGTCGGCGCAAGTCTCGATCAAGTGCCGTTCGTGACTGATCAGGATGACGGCGCCCTCGTAGTCGTTGATGGCATGTATGAGGGCTTCGCGGCTGTCCACATCGAGATGGTTCGTGGGTTCGTCGAGGACGAGAATATGGGGGCCGTGAAACGTAGCGAGAGCGAACAGCAGCCGCGCCTTTTCGCCGCCCGAGAGCGTGCTGCATTTCGAATCGGCCAATGCCGCGCCGAAACCGCATGCGCCAAGCCTGGCGCGGCGTTGTGACTGAGTGGCGGCGGGCATCAGTTCAGAAAAATATTCGTAAGGCGTGCGG
>JBGTNZ010000113.1:0-5836 GCA_041742805.1 Aestuariivirga sp. | reverse complement strand
ATCGTCGCGGTCACCGGCAGCGTTGGCAAGACCAGCACCAAGGAGATGCTGCGCGCGGCGCTCTCGGCTTCGGGGAAGACCCATGCCTCCGCCGCATCCTACAACAATCATTGGGGCGTGCCGCTGACGCTTGCCCGCATGGCGCGCGAGACGGCCTATGGCGTGTTCGAGATCGGCATGAACCATGCGGGTGAAATCACTCCGCTCGTGGCCATGGTCCGGCCCCATGTGGCCGTCATCACCAATGTCGGACAAACCCATCTCGGCCATTTCGACTCGCTCGACGGGATTGCCGATGCGAAGGCGGAAATTTTCTCCGGCATAGAGCCCGGCGGTCATGCGGTGCTCAACCGGGACAATCCCTATTTCGACCGTCTTGCTGCCGCAGCACGAGGCGCGGGTATAAAATGCATCGTTGGGTTTGGCAGGCACCGCGATGCGGACATCCGTCTGGAACGATTGGTGCTGCATGGCGCGTGCTGCTGCGTCACCGTGAAGGTGATGGGCGAAGACCTGATCTACAAACTCGGCGTTCCGGGCGAACACATGGCGATGAACAGCCTGGCGGTGCTGGCCGCGGTCAAGCTCATGGGGGCCGATCTGGCTCGCGCTGGGCTGGCGCTGGCCAGCGTCGAACCGGCCAAGGGCAGGGGGGCCCGCCAGCGGCTCGGCGCTCCGGGCGGCGATATCACGCTCATCGATGAAAGCTACAACGCAAATCCCCAGTCGGTCCGCGCGGCGCTGGCGCTGCTTGCCAATGCGAAACCGGGTCGGGGCGGGCGGCGCATCGCCGTCCTCGGCGATATGCTGGAACTGGGCCAGCAGGGCGCCGAACTCCATGGCGAACTGGCCGAGCCAGTGGACGCGGCACAGGTTGATGCCCTATACGCCGCCGGGTCGCTCATGGCTCACCTCTGGGCCAGAATGCCTGCCGCCAAACAGGGAGCCTATGCCAGGACATCCGAGGAGCTTCGCGAGGCGCTTGTCGCAGGCCTCAGGGCCGGCGATGTGGTGATGATAAAGGGCTCGCTCGGCAGCCGCATGGGTCCCTTGGCCGAGGCCATACGGGCCGCCTATCCGCCCGCGAAGGACGACTGATGCTGTTTTATTTACTAACGAGCCTCACCGACGAATTCTCCGTCTTCAACGTGTTCCGCTACCAAACCACGCGGACAGGCTCGGCCATCCTGACGGCTCTGCTTTTCATCTTTCTGTTCGGACCGGCCATCATCTCGCTCCTGAAAATGAAACAGGGCCGCGGCCAACCGATCCGCAGCGACGGCCCGCAACGCCACATCGTCGAGAAACAGGGCACACCCACCATGGGTGGGCTAATGATCCTTTCCGGGATCGTCTTCGCCACTTTGTTGTGGGCGGATCTGCGCAACCTGTATGTCTGGGGCGTGCTGTTCGTCACCCTGGGTTTTGGTGCGATCGGGTTCTACGACGACATTCTCAAGGTCACGAACTCCTCGACGCGCGGCTTTTCCGGCAAGGTCCGGCTGCTGCTCGAATGCGCCATCGCGGGCGTGGCCGTCGCCTGCTTCATGTGGATCGGCGAAACGCAACTCGCCGGGTCCTTGGCAGTGCCGTTTTTCAAGGATGTGCTCATCCCCTTTGGTGTCTTCTTCATCTTCATCGGGATATTCATCGTGGTGGGCGCCGGCAACGCGGTGAATATGACGGACGGCCTCGACGGCCTCGCCATCGTGCCGGTGATGATCGCCGCCGCAAGTTTCGGGCTCATCGCCTATCTGGTCGGCAACTTTAATTTCTCCGAATATTTGCAGCTGCATTTCGTCAAGGGGTCGGGCGAACTCGCCGTTATCTGCGGCGCCATCGTGGGCGCGGGGCTGGGCTTCTTGTGGTTCAACGCGCCGCCCGCCATGATCTTCATGGGCGACACCGGCTCGCTGTCGCTTGGGGGCGCGCTCGGGGCCATTGCGGTCGCGGTCAAACACGAGATCGTGCTCGGCATCATCGGCGGCCTGTTTGTTCTCGAAACTGCTTCGGTCATCATTCAGGTCGTGTCCTTCAAGCTCACCGGCAAGCGCGTCTTCGCCATGGCGCCGCTGCATCATCACTTCGAGCAGAAAGGCTGGAAGGAATCGACCATCGTCATCCGCTTCTGGATCGTGGCTTTCGTGCTGGCGCTCATCGGCCTTTCAACCCTGAAATTACGGTGAGACGTGTTTGCAGCGCGATCATTCAAGAACAAGAAAGCCGGGGTATTCGGCCTGGCGCGCTCGGGCACGGCGCTGATCGAGGCCTTGCGCCTGGGCGGTGCGGAGATTCATGCCTGGGATGATTCACCGGTCGCAGTCGAGAAAGCGCGGGCGGCGGGCCTTCCCGTGTCCGACCTGCACGAGGTCGATTTCAAATCCCTCAATTCACTGGTGCTGAGCCCCGGCGTGCCGCTTACTCACCCCGAGCCGCATTGGACGGTGAAGAAGGCCCGGCACGCCGGAATTGAAATCATCGGCGATACCGAAATCTTCCAGCGCGAGATCGAAGGCGCTGGCGCGAAAATCATCGCCATCACCGGGACCAACGGCAAATCGACGACGGCGGCACTCATCGGGCATCTCTTGAAGGCGGCGGGGCGCGATGCCGAAGTAGGCGGCAATATCGGCACGGCGGTCTTCCTCCTGCGGCCACCGGTGAACCATCGCATCTATGTGCTGGAACTTTCCTCCTTTCAGGTCGAGCTGACGCCGGGACTAAAGCCCGATGCGGGGCTTCTCACCAACATTACGCCGGATCATCTCGACCGCCACGGCACCATGGAGAATTACGCGAGCGTGAAAGCGCGCATATTCGCGGGCCAAGGTCCGGGACAGACGGCGCTGTGCAGTATCGATGACGCCTGGTGCAATGCCATTGCCAACGGGATTGCGACGGGAGCCGATGTGCGGCGCGTCTCGGTGCTGCAAACCCTCGACGACGGCATTTCGGCGGTGGATGGCATCTTGCGTGATCGCCGGTCCGGCGATGAGCTAGCACGCATCGATCTTCGCCCCATGCCCTCGCTACGCGGCGCGCATAACTGGCAAAACGCCTGCATGGCCTATGGCGCGGCGCGCGCGCTTGGCGTGAGCGTCGCCGAGATCGAGACAGGCATACGGAGTTTTCCGGGCCTTGCGCACCGCATGCAGGAGGTGGGCCGCGTTTCCGGCATCGCCTTCATCAACGACTCCAAGGCAACCAACGCCGACGCCGCGGAAAAAGCTCTGCTTTCCTTTGACACGATCTACTGGATCGCGGGCGGCATCGCCAAGACGGGCGGCATCGAGCCGCTGCGGCCGTTATTTCCTCGTATCGCCAAGGCCTATCTCGTCGGTCAGGCGACGGACGAATTCGCCGCTACCCTGGGTGCAACTCCGCTGGCGAAATGCGGCACGCTCGACAAGGCAGTGGCAACGGCAGCCCGCGATGCAGTGGCCGGCAATCGAAACGGCGCGGTGGTTCTGCTGTCGCCAGCCTGCGCTTCTTTCGATCAGTACCCCAATTTTGAGGTGCGGGGCGATGCGTTCGTTAAAGCGGTTTCTGAACTTCCTGGCGCAACCATGACCGGCGATGGAGAACACCATGCTGTTAAACCGTAGCGATCGCGGGCTTTTCGCCCAGTGGTGGTTCTCCGTCGACCGAGGCCTCATGTCGGCGGTCATGTTGCTTATGGCGGCGGGCGTGCTGGTCAGCATGGCGGCGGGTCCGCCGGTCGCCGAACGCATCGGCCTCGACTCATTCCACTTCTTCCGAAGCCAGCTCGCCTATCTTGCTCCCGCCATGGCGGTTCTAGTGGCGCTGTCGTTCTTCACACTGTCACAGGCCAGACGCACCGGCCTGGTTCTGTTCGGCGTGGCGATTGCCTTGATGGCGGCTGCGCTTTTCTGGGGGCCGGAGATAAACGGCGCCCATCGCTGGATCAATGTGGGGCCGGTGGGCCTCCAGCCTTCGGAGTTCGCCAAGCCAGGCTTCGTCGTTCTCGCCGCCTGGTTCCTCGCCGAACACACGCGCCGTCCCGAAATGCCGGGCCACGCCGTGGCCTTCATCCTCGGCGCTTTGTTCATCGCCATCCTCATCATCCAGCCCGACTATGGTCAGACGGCGCTGGTCATTCTCACCTTCGGCGCGATGCTGCTGATCTATGGCATCCGTTGGTATTTTGTCGCGGGATTGGCGGGGCTCGCGGGCATCGGCGTGCTCGCCGCTTATCTCCAGGTGCCCCATGTCGCCTCCCGCATCGACCGCTTCATCCATCCCGGCAAAGGCGATACCTTTCAGGTCGATACCGCGACGCAAGCCTTTAGCAACGGCGGGCTGATGGGAACCGGCCCCGGCGGCGGCGAGGCCAAGCAGATTCTGCCGGACGCCCACACCGACTTCAGTTTCGCGGTGGTGGGCGAGGAATTCGGCCTCATCGCCTGCCTGCTGCTGATGGCGCTGTTTGCCTTCATCGTGCTCCGCATCCTGCAAAGGGCGAAATCGGAAGCCGATCCCTTTCCCGCTCTCGCCATGAGCGGCCTCGCAATTATTTTCGGTTTCCAGGCGGTGATCAACATGGGCGTGAATGTCTCGCTTCTCCCCACCAAGGGCATGACGCTGCCGTTCATCTCCTATGGCGGCTCGTCGCTGATCGGCATGGCCTTTGCCATGGGATTGGTGCTGGCGCTGGGCAGGCGGCGGCCTGGGGCTGCGGTGCTGGCTTAGGTTCCGATGCCCCAAACTTCTCTCCATGGCCGCCCCCCGAGGCGGCCATCCAGTCTGGATGACCGGCTCAAGGCCGGTCATGGAGAGAGAAGCGTAATTGTTCTCGCTGCTGGAGGCACTGGCGGGCATCTGTTTCCAGCACAAGCGCTCGCGGAGGAACTGGGGCGGCGCGGCTATGAGATTCATCTGATGACGGATGAGCGCGTGAAAGATTACGGCAAGTCATTTCCGGCGGCTGAAACCCACATGGTGCCATCGGCCACGCTCTCACTCCACCAACCATGGCGCATGCCGGTTGGAACCTTGCGTCTCTATCGCGGTTACCGGCGCGCCCGCGCCATTCTCCAAGCGTTGAAGCCCTTGACCGTCGTAGGTTTCGGCGGCTATCCATCCTTTCCCCCCATCATCGCCGCAGCACTGCTTGGCATTCCCACCTGCGTCCATGAGCAGAACGCGGTAATGGGCCGGGCCAACCGCGCGCTGGCCCGTTTCGCCACGAAAATTGCTTCCTCCTTCCCCAAACTGGAAGCGCCGCCAAAGGTGCGAAAAAAAATTACCGTCACCGGCAACCCGGTGCGCGATGTGGCGTTGAGCGAGAAGGCATCACCCTATCCGCTGCTCTCGGCAGATGTCTCGTTCAATCTTCTCGTCTTCGGCGGCAGTCAGGGGGCGCGCTTCTTCGGAGAATTCATGCCGCAAGTCTTGGCAGAATTTTCGCGCGAGGCGCTCGCGGCCTCGCGTCTTGTGCAGCAGTGTCGGCCAGAAGACATCGAAGCCGTGCGAAAAGCCTACGCTAAACTCGGTTTCAAATTCGAGCTTCAGCCCTTCTTCGCGGATATGCCAAAGCGCATCGCCCAGTCGCATCTCGTGGTCTGCCGGTCTGGCGCCTCGACCATCGCCGAACTTGGCGTCATCGGCAGGCCCGCCATCATGGTGCCGCTACCCAACGCGCTGGACAATGATCAGTTGCGCAATGCCGAAAGTTTCGCAGGCGCGGGGGCCGGCTGGATTCGCCAACAAGCCCAACTGGAGCCAAAGGAATTTGCAGCATTTCTCACAGGGCTGCGATATGACGGCGAGGAACTCCGGCGCGCGGCGGCGGCGGCACTCGGCCATGGCGTGCCGG
>JBGTNZ010000112.1:0-5336 GCA_041742805.1 Aestuariivirga sp. | reverse complement strand
AGCTAGGCGTCGAAGTCCATCCCTGGCTCAGGCTCTACGGCGCCGACGGCCGCACCGCCTATTTCATCCACACCGCCGCGCGCGAACCGGTAGTCTTCGAAGATATGGATACACTGGTTCTCGCAGCTCCCAACCACCCCGTCGACGAACTAGCCGAAGCGGTGAAAGCCCAAGCCATCGAACTGCATTTGATCGGCGATTGCCTAACGCCGCGCACCGCCGAAGAAGCCGTCTATGATGGCTTGAAGGCCGGTATGGTAGTGTAATGTCCTCGCTGGCTTCCGCACTCTCCTATCATTGTCATCCCCGCACTTGTTGCGGGGACCCATGGAAAACCAGAACTCGACCGCTGAGATTCGGCACGATGGGTCGCCGGAATAAATCCGGCGATGACAAGTTTGGGTGTGTTCAACCTACGGGGACCGCTTGGCCTCAAACAACATCAGCCCCGCCGCCACGGAGACATTAAGCGAGTCCGGTCCCTCACGCATGGGAATGCGCACCAATGTCGAACAGGATTTCGCCAATTCATCGGAAAGTCCGCGCCCTTCACTGCCCATGACGATGAGGGTAGGGCTGCGATAGGCCTTGCGATAATCCTCCGTGCCCTGAAGATGTGCGCCAACAGACTCACCCGGCCAACTCTTGCAGACGTCTATGAGAGACGCCGTCGGCATTCGCACCAAAGGCACGGCGAAGATCGAGCCCATGGTGGCGCGCACGCATTCACTGTTCCAGGGATCGCAGGACTGTCCGGCGAGGATCACGCCCGTGGCACCAACAGCGTCCGCGGTGCGGATGATGGCGCCGAGATTGCCGGGATCGCGCATATCTTCGAGCGCCAGCCAAAGCCCCGTGGGCTCCAGGCGTTCCTGCCATCTCTGGCGAAAGACCCCCAGCATCGGTGAGGGATTATTCTGCGCGCTGAGCGAGGCCATGACCCCGGGCGTCACCTCCAGCCGCCGCGCCTCGCCCCAGGGGGACACAGCACCGGTCGAGACCAATGATTCCGGCGTCCACGCCAGGCTGTATGCCCGTTGCAGAACTTTCTCCCCCTCGGCCACGAAAAGCCCGGTCTCATCGCGATATTTTTTATTGGCGAGCGAGCGGATGAGTTTGATTGTGGGATTTTGCAGGGAGGAAATGGGTGGCATGACGGAAACTATAGGTTGGGCTATAAGCGTCGTCCATGAACATCCTGCCCAATATCAAGACCGGCTTTTCCGTCTGCCCCCATGATTGCCCCTCCGCCTGCGCGCTCGAGGTTGAAGTGCTCGATGAGCGCACCATCGGGCGGGTGCGGGGGGCGCGCGACAATTCCTACACGCTGGGCGTCATCTGCGAAAAGGTTGGGCGCTATGCCGAGCGCATCCATCATCCCGAACGCCTGCTTTATCCGCTGAAGCGTAAGGGTCCCAAGGGCTCCGGCGAATTCCAGCGTATCTCGTGGGACGAGGCCATGGGCGAGACGGCGGAGGCCTTCCTCAAGGCCGAAAGCCAATATGGCAGCCAGTCCGTGTGGCCTTACTATTATGCCGGCACCATGGGCCTGGTGATGCGCGATGGCATCGACCGGCTGCGCCATGTGAAGGGCTATTCGGGACTCTACGACACGTTCTGCGTCGCGCTGTCGTGGTCTGGGTTCAAGGCGGGTGCCGGCAATGTCACCGGCGTCGATCCCCGGGAGATGCAGAAATCCGATTTGATCGTCATCTGGGGCGGCAATCCGGTCAACACCCAGGTCAACGTGATGACCCATGCCATGATGGCGCGAAAGCAGCGGGGCGCAAAAATCGCCTGCGTCGATATCTATTACACGGGTACCATGAAGCAGGCGGATGTGAAACTACTCATTCGTCCGGGCACGGATGGTGCGCTGGCCTGCGCCATCATGCATGTGCTGTTCCGCGACGGTTACGCGGACTGGCCCTATCTTGAAAAATATACCGACGCCCCCCGGGAATTCGAGGCCCATCTGAAAACCAGAACGCCGGAATGGGCGGCAAAGCTTTGCGATATCCCCGCTTCCGAAATCGAAGCCTTCGCGAAATTGATCGGCGAGACCAAGCGCAGCTATTTCCGCCTGGGCTATGGCTTCACGCGCTCGCGCAATGGCTCCGTCAACATGCATGCGGCGAGTTGCATTCCCGCCGTCACGGGCGCCTGGCAGCGTGAAGGCGGCGGCGCGCTCCATTCCAACAGCGGCATCTACAAGTGGAACAAGACGATGATCGAGGGGCTGGACGCCAAGCAGCCCGGCATCCGCACGATCGATCAGTGCCGCATCGGCGCGGCGCTGCTGGGCGATCCTTACGATCTCGCCGGTGGCCCGCCCGTCAAAGCCATGATCATCCAGAACACCAATCCAGCTTCGGTGGCGCCCGATCAAACCCGCGTCAAGCAAGGCCTGGCGCGCGAGGACCTGTTCACCTGCGTGCACGAGCAGTTCATGACCGAGACGGCGAAATTCGCCGACATCGTTCTCCCCGCGACGATGTTCCTCGAGCATGACGATCTCTACCAAGGCGGCGGGCATCAGCACATCATGTTCGGCCGCAAGCTCGTGGAAGCTCCGGGTGAATGCCGCAACAACCATGAGGTGATTTGCGATCTGGCGCGAAGGGTAGGGGCGTCGCATCCGGGCTTTGACATGGATCCCCGCCAGTTGATTGACTGGACGCTCGACAATTCCAGGCGGCCAGATCTGGCAACGCTGGATGAGGCCAACTGGATCGACGTGCAGCCCGATTTCGCCACCGCGCACAATCTCAACGGCTTTGGCTTTCCCGACGGAAAATTCCGCTTCCGGCCGCAATGGCGCGACGTTCGTTTCAAGGCCGGCGTTGGACCTTTCGGCCCGATCAAGGATATGCCGGAGTTCCCCGATCACTGCACGGCGATCGAAGAGGCGACGGCGGATTATCCTTTCCGTCTGGCCACAAGCCCGGCCCGCACCTTCCTCAATTCATCCTTCAATGAGACGCCGTCATCGCGGAAGCGCGAGGGCAGGCCCACGGTCCTCGCCCACCCCGATGATCTGGCGGCGCTTGGCATCGCCGATGGCGCCATGGTTAATATCGGCAGCGCCCGGGGCGAGGTCACTCTGCATGCCAAGGCTTTCGCCGGCCTCCGGCGCGGGGTTCTCATCTCCGAGGGTGTGTGGCCCAACGAAGCTTTCCCTGACGGTAAGGGCATCAATACGCTGACCGGCGCCGACCAACCCGCACCAAGCGCCGGCGGCTGTTTCCACGACAACCGCGTCTGGCTGAGGCCCGCCCCGATGAACGGGGGATGAACGGCGGTCTCACGCCCACTTCACGCTACCCCTTGTAATCTGCCCTCAAGTTCACAAGCTTACGGTTAAAGGACGTGGCTGCGATGGCGATGAAAAGCACAATAATGATCCTGATGGCGCTGGTTCTGGCGGTGGCCACCGCTGCCACCACCATGACTGCCTTCGCGCACCCTAAGAAAAAGCACCATCAAATCACCGAACAAATGACCGATTCCATTCACGCCACATCGCAAGCCATCCTGCGCCTTAAGGTGCGTCGCATGCCCAACACTTACCAACCGCCCAACAACAACAGAACCTTCGCAACGCCGAAGCAGAACTAGGGTTTCATTTGTCATTGCCGGGCTTGGCCCGGCAACCCAGTCCTCAGCGCTTCGGAGACTGCCGATCCATGGGTCGCCGGAATGAATCCGGCGATGACAGTTTACGGTTAAGGCAACCGCGCAATGCGCTCGGTCAGCAACTTGAAAAAACCCTCCGCATTCACGCTCCGCAGCACGGTGGCGTTGGGCGCTCGCTCCGTTACACTCCACCAGTCGACCACCGTCATGCCCATGGTCAGTTCCGATTCGCACTCGATGGCGACGTTGACATGGCGGCCCTGAAACAGGTCCGGCTTCAGTAGCCAGGCGATGACGCAAGGGTCGTGCAGCGGGCCGCCGTCGGTTCCATATTTCTGTTCATCGAAGCGCTCGAAGAAATCCAGCATGGCCGCAACGGCCGGGCCCGAGCGATTGGGCATCGCCCGGAATTTCGCCACGCGCGCCGATGTCGTTAAGGCCTGATGCGTGCAATCGAGCGGCACTAATGTAATTGGAATTCCCGCCGCGAACACCAGCCGCGCCGCGTGCGGGTCCACATAAATGTTGAACTCAGCCGCGGGCGTGGTGTTGCCACCCTCGAAAAATCCCCCGCCCATGGCCACGATCCGGGCGATGCGCGAAGCGATGCGGGGCTCGCGCACGAGAGCCAGGCCGATGTTGGTGAGGGGACCGAGGGCGCATAGCGTCACGGTTCCAGCCTTGCGGTTCATCAGCGTGTCGATCATGAAATCGACGGCATGCTGGGTCTGCAGCGCCATTTTTGGTTCCGGCAGCACCGGGCCGTCGAGGCCGGTCTTGCCGTGAACATTCTCCGCCGTCACCAGTGCTCGCAGCATGGGGCGGATGGCGCCGGCATAAACTTTCACATCGGGCCGCCCCGCCAGTTCGCAAACCTTGCGGGCGTTCTTTTCCGTGAGCGCCAGCGGCACATTCCCCGCGACAGCCGTAATGCCAAGCACTTCGAACTCCGGTGAAGCGAGCGCCAGCAGGATGGCCACTGCATCGTCCTGGCCGGGATCGGTGTCGATGATGATGGGCGTGGGATCAGGCATAGCGGCACCTTATCGCGAAGCGCCGCCCGCTTGGAAGGCGCTAATTGGTGCCAGGGTAAAACTCCGCGGTCATGCGTTTCACATAGCTCACCAGATTGGGCTGCGCCTCCACGTAGTTGCGGATTTCCGATTGGAACAGCGGGCACATGACGCCCAGCAAAAAGGCATAGACGGTGGCATCGGCGCCGCAAGGCCTGTCGCCCAGCACATAGGCATTGGCGCCCATGATCGCGGCCAACGCATCGATGCCGCGCCTTCCCAATTCGGCGCGTTCGGCTTCCGTGTGCCGGCCCATACCCTGGGCGTGCAGCGCCTTCCGAACCTGGCGGCGCACCATGGCCTTCACGAAGGGGCGGATGGGCGCTGGCGCCCGCAGGAAAAACTGGCTAGGTCCCCGCTCGAAGTTGGCAATGTTCAGCCAGCGATCCGAAACCGCGTTCCAATAGAGGTGATCCTCGATCATCTTCTCAACCGCCCAGGCGATGGCGAGCTCGCGAGCGCCATAACCCGCGTTAAAATCCACGCCGTATTTTGTCTCGATGTGAAAGCGGATGAAGGTCGAGTCACCCAGGGTCAAACCGTCATCTTCAATATACGGAATTTTGCTTTTGGGCGCCTTGCTGAAACTCATTTTCGCCGTTTCATAGGGCAGTTTCGCGAGCTTCA
>JBGTNZ010000111.1:0-4871 GCA_041742805.1 Aestuariivirga sp. | reverse complement strand
CTGGATTCGACCCAGCGATGGCCCCAGCCGCCAAGGTCCATCACCACGCCGCGCAGTTCTTCGCCGGCAGGCGTCAGGCGATACTCCGATCCTTTGCTCGCAGTTTCGATGACGCCCGCCTCAACCAGTTCCTTCAGCCGTTTTGAGAGCAGTGTGGGCGACATGCGGGGGACACCACGCCGCAGGTCGTTGAAGCGGGTGGTGCCGCACAGCAACTCCCGCAAGATAAGCACGGTCCAGCGCTTGCAGACAATCTCCGAGGCCATGGCGACGGGGCAAAATTGCCCATAACTACCGGTGTTGTCCATGCGGGGCCCTCCGACGATAGGCTGAGCAAGGATTATAGCGCCGATACAGTTTCAGAACTAGACGGGTGCCGTTCCGGGGCCGATCATGCGCTTCTATTCTGAAAGAGGACCTAAGCCATGACAGCCACTGCAATCAAGAATGCTCAGCCAAGCGATGAAACCGAGGTCGTGGAGATCGCACGCCGTCTTGCGGATAAATTCTCGGCCGGGGCGGCCGAGTCTGACGAGAGCGGCGCTTTCGTCGCCGGGAACTACGATGCCATTCGCGCTTCCGGGCTTCTCACGGCGGCCGTTCCCACTGAACTGGGTGGGCTGGGAGCTGATTACGATCAGCTCTGCGACATGCTGCGGATTTTGGCCAAGGGCTGCGGCTCCACGGCACTAGCCCTTTCGATGCACACGCATCAGGTGGCGATCCCCGCCTGGCGCTGGCGGCACCAGAAAATCGCCGCCGTCGAACCGCTGCTCAAGCGGATCGTCGCGGAGAATCTGATTCTTTTATCCAGCGGCGGGTCGGACTGGATCGCCGGCTCCGGCAAGGCGGTCAAAGTTGAAGGCGGCTACCGCATCTCGGCGCGGAAGATTTTCGCATCCGGCGCGCCAGCCGGAAATATCCTGATGACGGGTGCCGTCCTTCAGCAGGAAGGCCAACCCGATCAGGTGATCCATTTCGGCGTGCCGATGAAAGCGCCGGAAGTGAAAATCCTCGACACATGGAACACCATGAGCATGCGGGGCACCGGTTCGCATGACGTGCTGATCGAAGGGCTGTTCATTCCCGACAGCGCCGTTGCCATGACGCGCAAGGCGGGCGAGTGGCATCCGGTATTCCAGATCATCGCGACGATCGCCCTTCCGCTTATCTACAGCGTCTATCTCGGGATCGCGGAAAGCGCCCGTGACGTCGCCATCGGATTGGGGAAGAAACGAATGCCGACACATCACCTGATCGAGTTGGCGGGACGGATGGAAACTGAGCTTCGCGGCGCGCAGATGGCGCATCGCTCGATGATCGCCGCCGTCGAACGCAACGCACCCTCGGCTGAATCGGTGAACGATGTCATGGTCGGCCGCACTTTGGTAGCGGCGCACGCGCTCAAGTCGGTGGAATTAGCCATGGAACTGGCGGGGGGCGCTGGCATTTATCGCGCCAACGGCCTTGAGCGGCGCTTCCGCGATATCCAGGGCGCACGCTTCCATCCGCTACAATCGGGGCCGCAAGCGCAGTATGCCGGTTCGATTGCTCTAGGTTTGCCGGTGGTGAATGTCTTCTGACATCACTTTCTCCGTCATCCCGGCGAAGACCTATCTCTGCGGTCCGTCGCGGTACGACAGTTGAAAGATCGCTATGCGAGCCCACATCGTTCTTGCCCACCCGGACCCTGGCTCTTTCAACGGCCATCTCGCGAGGATCGCTACACAGTCGCTCCAGTCACGGGGATGGACTGTCTCATTGTCGGATTTATACGCTATGGGTTTCGATCCCTGCGAGCGGGCTGAACATTACGGGGCCTGGCCGGGAGGCGAGCGCTTCGATGTTCAGGCGGCACAGCGTCAAGCCTCCGGCAGCGGCAAGATTCCGAAAATGATAGCAGCGGAGATTGAGCGGCTCGACCGTGCTGACCTTCTCATTCTGCAATACCCCATGTGGTGGCACCTGCCGCCCGCGATGTTAAAGGGATGGTTCGACCGCGTGTTCCTGTATGGCGAAGTTTACACGAGCAAGAAGCGCTTCGAGCACGGCCGCTTTGCCCAAAAGCGCGCGATGTTGTCGCTAACAGTGGGAACGAGCCCCGAAGCCTATTCCTTCGATGGCCGGAGTGGCGGCATTGACTTGTTGCTATGGCCGGTCAATTTCTCGCTCGCCTATGCCGGTTATACGGTGCTTTCACCCTTCATCGCCTACGGCGTCGAAGCGGGGCTAAAATTGAGTGCTGCCGCTCTCGAAGTCCGGTTGAGGAATATCGAAGAACAGTTGGATTCTGCGCTGGCCAATCTTGACCTCCTTCCCACCATTCGCAGCCATTCGCGCCGCCGAGCGGCTGGGACCAAGCAGGAGCGTGGCGACCTGGCTGGTCGACTCCGGCCTGAAATATTTGAGCACTGACGTCTTCCGCCGGCGGCAGCAGGCCTCGAAGTTTGAAAGACTCTGTTCTTGCCGGGCTTGTCCCGGCAACCCACTTCTCCACTGCGGAATCTATCCTAGTTGAGCGATGGGTCGCCGGAATGAATCCGGCGATGACAAAAATATTGAACCCATGTGCCCCAGTCCCTTGAGCGCTCCGTTAACTAAGCCCTCTCCGACGGCGCCATGGCGTCGAGATATTCGTCGAGGTGTTCGAGATTTTCGAAGCGCATCCAGCCTTCGTCGGTCTCCGCCTCGACGGTGCCGTCGGAGAGGACGCGCGCCTGGCGGTTGCGGATGCGGCGTTCCTCGACAACGTAAAGCTGGTCGCCTCCCTCCTCCGCGGGAGGGGACGGTTCAGCCGCGGGCTCGGGTTCCGGCTCGGGCGTGCGTGGCTCCTCGCCGAAGGCCTTTTGAATTCCGGTCCTGGCCTGCTCCAGAGCCTTGAGGGTTTCGCCAACGGCGGGAGAAATCTCTTCCGGCGCTGGAGGCGTTCTGCGTCCGAATTCCGGAATGGGGGTTTCGGTCTGGCTGACCAACACTGAGCCAGTGGTTTTGGATACCTCCATAACCGCTCCGCCTTCCAGCGCGGAGATAACGCCGCCCATACCAAGGGACAGGACGCCGCCTACAAACAGGATGGCGGAAAACTCGGAGGTAATGCCCCAACCGACGACCGAACCCGGAGAGATGAAGATCATCACTCCCAGGGCGACTGCCACCGCCATCAACAGGACACCGGCGATCAACATCAGCTTCGACATATCTCTTCCCCTTGAGTCGCCCTGAACGGCCAGTTAGCAAACCGCGTTCGTGGTTAATAAATCCTCAATCAGTGTAGACCGGCTCGCGTCAGGTTTCGACAATGATTTTCGGGGCCGGGCGGGCCATGCCGCCGCCTTCGATCGTAGCCCAGACCTGGCGGGCAATATCGCGGTACAAAGCGGCGTGGAGGCCATTGGGCACCGTCGCGACAACGGGCTCGCCCTGATCGGAGCGTTCACGCAATTCCTTGTCGAGCGGAATTTCTCCGAGGAAGGGGACACCGAGCCTCCGGGCTTCTTCACGCGCCCCGCCATGACCGAAAATTTCGTGGCGCTCCCCGCATTTTGTGCAGATGAAATAGCTCATGTTCTCGATGATACCGATCACCGGCACGCTCACCTTGCGGAACATGTTGAGGCCCTTGCGCGCATCAATCAAGGCCAGGTCCGGGGGGGTCGAAACAATGACAGCCCCCGACAGCGGTGTTTGCTGGGCCAGCGTTAGCTGCGCGTCCCCGGTTCCCGGCGGCATGTCGACGATCATCACGTCGGTCTCCCCCCAGGCGACTTCGCGGAGCAACTGGGTCAGCGCCGACATGACCATCGGCCCCCGCCAGATCATCGGCGTGTCCTCGGCCACCAGAAATCCGATCGACATGAGTTCCACGCCAAAGCGCGTCATGGGCTTCATCTTCTTGCCCTCGGCATCGGAAGCCTGGGGCTTGCCGGTGAGGCCGAAGAGCTTCGGCATCGAAGGGCCATAGACATCGGCATCGAGCACGGCGACCTTGAGGCCCAGCGAATGAAGCGCCAGCGCCAGATTGATCGCGGTGGTGGATTTGCCGACGCCGCCCTTTCCCGAGGCAACGGCCACGATATGTTTGACACCGGCTACCGCATTGCCGCGCGTGGCGGCTTGCGCTTTCGGCCCCGGTTCTCGTTGGGCGGCGCGTTCGGCGGTAAGGGCGATCATGGCCTTGCCGACGCCGGGGATGGCCAGCACGGCCTTCTCCACCGCGCCCCGCAGTATTTCCATGGTTTTGATGTGGGCGGGATCGGTGGTGAGTGCCAACATCACCGTGCCGCCATCGATGGCGATATCGGACACAAGTTTGGCCGAGACGAGGTTGCCGCGGCCGTCCGGTGCAGCGATGCGTTTCAACACCCCCAGCACATCATCTTGCGTCACGGCCATGGCGGCGGGGATAGGCCAATCACAGGCGGGCCGCAACCTCGCGGCGGAGCACCGGCAGCAAGTCCGTTTCAAACCAGGGATTGCGGTTCAGCCAGGCGTTGTTGCGCCAGGAGGGATGGGGCAGCGCGATGACCGGTGGCAATAGAGAAAGGCCTTCGCGCCAGGCGGCAACGGTCTCGTGGAGACTCGTCTTGTAACGGCCACCCATATGCCAGCGCAGGGCGTGGGCGCCTATCGCCACGACAAGCTCGATCTGCGGCATCGCGGCGAGTGCCCGGGCACGCCACGCTTTGGCGCATTCCGGCCGAGGTGGAAGATCGGAACCCTTTTCCGAAAGGCCGGGGAAACAAAAGCCCATGGGCAGGATGGCGATCCGCCGAGGATCATAAAAAATGTCCGGCCCTATCCCCAGCCATTTCCTGAGACGCTCTCCCGACGGGTCGGTAAATGGCTTTCCGGAGGCGTGAACACGGGTTCCC
>JBGTNZ010000110.1:0-2603 GCA_041742805.1 Aestuariivirga sp. | reverse complement strand
ACGCCTCACCACGAAATATGAATTCGCCCGCGTGCTGGAATGCCGCGCCGCCTCCATCCTGCAGATGGCGCTGGGCCGGGTCGGCGGCATCATGGAGGCGAAGAAAATCGCCGCCATGGCGGAGACCTATTACGCGCAGATAGCGCCCCACCTCTATGCCGGGCCGGTGGAAGGCGCCGCCAACATTCACTTCGCCGCGTCGCTACCCAATTTCCTCATCCTCGAATCGATCGAGACCTGGGGCGGCTTCCATTCTCATATTCTCAAGAAGCCCATGCGCTGGCAGGAAGGCTATGTGATCCTGCCCACGGAGCCGGGTCTCGGCATCGAGCTCAACGAGGAGGTGGCACTCGCCAACCCTTACAAGGGTGACAAGCTGCATCTCGAAATGACCAATCATCCGGTGCGCTGACATGCGCTACGGCTATATCGGCCTCGGCAATCTCGGCGGGCATCTCGCGGCGAGCCTTATCGGCGGCGGCTTCGACGTCACCGTGCATGACATGGACCGCAACCTCGCTGCGCGGCACATCAAGGCGGGCGGCAAGTGGGCGGAGTTCCCGAAAGCACTGGCGGAACAGGTCGATTGCGTCATCACCTGCCTCCCCTCGCCCGCTGCCTCCGAAAGCGTGCTCCGCGAAGTGCTCAAGGGCCTGAAGCCGGGTTCGGCCTGGATTGAGATGTCGACACTGGGCCGCGATGAAATTCTGCGGCTTGCCAAGCTGGCAGAAAGTAAAAATATCCGCATGATGGAATGCCCGGTGACGGGCGGCGTGCATTTGGCAGCGCAAGGCGAGATCACCGTGCTTGTGGGTGGTGATACGGACTTATTCGAGCTGCACAAGCCCGCGCTAAAGGCGATGGGCGAACAGATATTCCACATGGGGCCGCTAGGCTGCGCCGCTATCATCAAGATTATCACTAACATGCTGGCCTTCATCCACTTGATCGCCGGTGGCGAGGCGCTGATGCTGGCCAAGCGCGGCGGGCTCGATCTGGCGCAGGCTTGGGCCGCCATCAAGGCGTCAAGCGGAACGAGCTTCGTGCATGAAACCGAGGGCCAGCTCATCCTAAATGGTAGTTACGACATCGCCTTCACCATGGATCTGGCACTCAAGGATTTGGGTTTCGCCATGGATTTCGGCAAGGAGTTCGGCGTGCCGCTCGATCTCGCTAGCCTCGCCAATGAGACATTCAGAAAGGGAAAAGCGGCTTATGGCGGCCGCGCCCAATCCACCCAAATCGTGAAACTACTGGAAGATGCGCTCGATACAGCGCTGCGCGCTCCTGGTTTTCCGGCACGGTTGGAATAAGATGCGGCCCCGGAGGTGATGTTCCTCGCGGGGCCTTTCCGTGCATCTTGCACTTTGCCCGGCTGTGCGGGCCATTGGTTCAAAACTTTGCAGGTGGTATGCGAAAACAACCTGATTTACGCAAAACTGTTCAGCCGGTCTTCGCGTACTTAGGGGGCATCAGTTTTTTAGACCTCTCAAGTTTATGCAAAACCAACATGGCCTCAGCCTCACCGCCAATCAAATCACCTTTTAGGTCAGACTCGCTAACATTTCCAAATCTGGGGACATCTCTTTCGCCCTTGGCGACGAGGCCGCGCGAATCAGGCATACTCCTCGCTTAGGGGCTGCCGGGGGGCTTGATGTCGTCGTTGAACCAGAAACTATTCGCCGAAGCGATCGGCACCTTTATGCTCGTTGCCGCCGTGGTGGGTGCCGCCGTGGTATCGGGCAATGCGGCGGGGCTCGGCGTTGCGCTCGCCGTCGGCTTTGCAGTTATGGCCATGGCCTATGCGGTGGGTCCGATCTCGGGCGGACACTTCAATCCGGCTGTCACGCTGGGCTTAGCAGCCGCGGGCCGCTTCGAGACCCGGCTCATCCTGCCCTATTGGGCCGCGCAAGTGGTGGGCGGCGTTCTCGCGGCGGTCTTTTTCTATATCGTCTACAAACTCAAGGGCGGCGACCTGCCGCCGGGCTTTGCGTCGAACGGCTATGGCGAACATTCGGGCGGCGGCTTCACATTGGGTTCGGCGCTCCTCATGGAACTGGTGCAGACCGCACTCTTCATCTTCGTCATTGCCAGGGTCACGCGCGTGAACGGCGCTGGCATCATGGCCCCTGTCGCCATCGGGCTCACGCTCGCTGCCATGCACATCATGAGCATCCCCGCCGCCAACACCTCGCTCAACCCGGCGCGCTCTATCGCCACGGCTGTGGTGGAACAGGGCTGGGCCCTTAATCAGCTTTGGCTCTTTATTCTTGCCCCGCTCGTGGGCGGTGTCATCGGGGGCATCCTCGACAAGGCGTTGGGGGAAGCTCCGGTAACAGTGTAAGTAACCTCCCTGAGTAAAAAACTGGGCGGGCAGTGATGTCCGCCCTCTTTCTTTCCTAACCTTAATCCGCCCAATAATTGACTTCGCCCCCGAAACTCCCTATTTGCAACTTTAATTCCGGCGCCCCCGGATCAGGCGAGAATGCCCCGGGCGCCCCCATAAAATCCCAATCGCCAGAACGGTCTATCAACACCCACATGAATTTCTCCGAGCTCGGTTTGAGCCCCAAAATCCTCGAGGCGATCACCGCCGCTGGATA
>JBGTNZ010000109.1:0-1884 GCA_041742805.1 Aestuariivirga sp. | reverse complement strand
TTCCAGTAGGCGAAGAAATTCATCGCCGCCGCCACGGCGAAGGCGATTACCATGCCGGACTGGCCACCCAGAAGGTATCCCACCGCCAGGAACAGGCCTGTCATGGCTGCCAGCAGAAGGCCGGTGCGCATGGTGTTCATGGGCTGCTATTCTCCTTGCTCGAGCCTCGCACGCCGCTCCATATGATAGGTATGGAAAGCGTGAACAAGACCCTTGCGCCCGCGGCCCGCGGGGCGCTTGCCGAGGCGGAAGCCCGCCGCAAAGCCGCAGCACCGCTGCAGTTGCCAAAGGAGTTGAGCGGCCGCGAGGGCCCTGAGCCCACGCGTTACGGCGACTGGGAAAAACAGGGCATCGCCAGCGATTTTTAAGAAATTGTCATCGCCGGATTTATTCCGGCGACCCATTCCTCCGCTTCTGAGTGGTTGATAGATGGGTTGCCGGGACGAGCCCGGCAATGACAGTAGGAGAGTTGCTTTCCGCGTAACGCTCGGCCTTATCCAATTCAGCCGAAACCCAGCAAGCGGCGGATGTCCTTCACTGCGGCATCTTCATCGCGCAACGCGCGGAGCGATTTGGCCCCTTCGCTTTTTGAGAGCTTCCGTCCGAGATCATTACCGATAAGTTCGTGGTGGTGATAGTGCGGCGAGTTGAATCCGAGCAGCCGTTGCAGCAGCAGATGGATGGACGTCGCCGCTTCCAGGTCATGCCCCCGCACCACGTGAGTAATGCCCTGCATATGATCGTCGGTCACCACGGCCATATGATAGCTGGTGCCGATGTCCTTGCGGACGAGAACAACGTCGCCCCACGAAAGCGTTGCGGAAATTCCTGTGCGTGCCACGGCGGCTTTCATATCGATCCGCATCACATGGGGCATGTCCAGCGCGATACGTGACTCGATTTCGGCATTCGACAAGGAGCGGCAGACACCGGAATAGAGTGGTTGCCCCTCGGGGTCACGCCCCTTGCCATTCGCCGCGATGTCGCTGCGTGTGCAGAAGCACGGATAGAGCAGCCCCATCTGTGCGAGGCGCTCCTGCTGGGCTCTGTACTCAGACAGATGTTCGCTCTGAATGCGCACCGGGCATTCCCAATCCAGACCGAGCCAAGCGAGATCGTGGAGCACGCGGCGCGTCAATTCCGCCGTGCAGCGGAGCGTATCGATATCCTCAATGCGGATAAGAAAACGCCCGCCTGCCTCCCGCGCCATGCGCTCATTGAGCAGCGCCGAATAGGCGTGCCCCAAATGCAATTCGCCGTTGGGGCTCGGCGCGAAGCGGAATGCGGGCACGCTCATGACCTGCTATTGCGGTGTCCCGAAACAAAAATCAAATATCTCATGCGGACACTGGATTGCGAAGCGGACATCGAAGCGGCACTCACCAGCCTCGTGGGTCTTGAGCCCGCTTTTGCGGCGGTTATCGCGGCCCATGGTCCCCCGCCGCTCCGCCGCGCGAATCCGGGGCTCGACGGCCTTTTGCGCATCATCACCGACCAGTTGATTTCAAGGCAGGCGGGCATCGCCATCTGGCGGCGGATCGAAAGGAAACTCGCACCCTTCGATCCCCTGACGATTGCGCGCCAACGGCAAGCGAGCCTGATGAAGCTCGGCCTCTCCGGCGCCAAGGCGCGGAGTTTTAAGGCCGTAGCCTCCGCCGTGGCCGATGGCACATTGGATTTTACAGCGCTTGCAAATTTGCCCGATGCCGGCGCGCTCAAGGCATTGACCGCTCTCGACGGTATCGGTCCGTGGACGGCCGAGATTTTCCTCCTCACCGCCATGGGGCGGGCCGACGCATGGCCTGCGGGTGACCTGGCTCTGCAAGTCGCGGCGCGGCATCTTTTCAATCTGGATGCCCGGCCAAACCACAAGGTGTTGACTCA
>JBGTNZ010000108.1:0-11750 GCA_041742805.1 Aestuariivirga sp. | reverse complement strand
GTGCCGCCCTGCCCGTGCATGCCCTCCATGCCGCCGAGATTGGCCGCCACGATGGTGGAGCCATGATAGGCGCGGCGCCTGGCAATAAAGTGCTGACGATAAGGCTTGCCCTTAAGTTTCCAGTAATGGCGCACAAAACGCACGATGGTATCGTTCGCTTCCGAGCCCGAGTTGGTGAAGAAAATGTGCTGGAAGCGCTTTGGCATTACGGAGGATATCTTGGCCGCAAGCTCCGTCGTCGCCACCGTCGTGGTCTTGAAAAACGTGTTGTAGTAGGGCAGGTCAAGCATCTGCTGATAGGCGACTTCGGCGAGTTCCTTACGGCCGTAACCCACATTTACGCACCAGAGCCCCGCCATACCGTCCAGCAGCTTGTTGCCGTTGGCATCCCAAATCCAGACGCCGTCGGCTTGCGTCATCACGCGGGGACCGCCGGCGGCGTGAAAGGCTTTGTGATCCGTAAACGGATGAAAATGATGGGCGATATCGTGCTGGATGATTTCGGCGACGTTGATATTTTTTGGATGGGCAGTCATGGCGATCTCCGGACGGTATGGGGGTGGCGATAGCAATCAGCGGAGAGAGCTACGGCTTGAATCCGATCCGGGCGCAATGCAGCATAACCTCGTCATAGCCCGTGCGGGACCAGAGGGGGATCATCAATCCCGATGCTGTCAGGTGGAAACACATGGCCTTGTCATGGCACTTTCCGTAGGTTTTCGCAACAAATGCATGGGCTCACGCTTTCGCCCCGGAAGCGAAGCGAGTATCAAGCGCCCATGACCATACGGACCCCCCTTCTCGATACTATCGCCGCACCTTCCGATCTCCGCCTTCTGCCAGTTTCGGAGTTGGCGTCCGTGGCGGAAGAATTGCGCGCCGAAACTATCGATGCGGCTTCGATTAGCGGGGGCCATTTTGGGGCGGGCCTCGGGGTGATCGAGCTCACCGTGGCGCTGCACTATGTATTCGACACGCCCAACGACCGGCTCATCTGGGATGTCAGCCACCAGTCCTATCCCCATAAAATTCTTACTGGCCGGCGCCAGCAGATCCGGAACATCCGCAAGAGCGATGGGCTTTATGGTTTCACCAAGCGGACCGAAAGCCAATATGATCATTTCGGCGCGGCCCACAGTTCAACGTCGATCTCCGCGGGCCTTGGCATGGCGGTGGCGCGCGACCTCCGCGGGCAGGATCACAATGTCGTCTGCGTGATCGGCGATGGCGCCATGAGTGCAGGCATGGCCTATGAGGCGATGAATAATGCTGGCGCCATGGATACGCGCCTCATCGTCATTCTCAACGACAATGGCATGTCGATAGCACCCGCCGTGGGCGCTCTCACCAATTATCTCTCCTGGCTGGTATCGTCGCGGCCGTTTTTGTCGCTTCGCGACATTGCACGCCAGCTTGCCCGGAAATTCCCCAAGACGCTCCGCACTGCCGCTCATCGGGCCGACGAGTACGCGCGGGGCATGCTTACCGGCGGCACTCTCTTTGAGGAGTTAGGATTTTACTATGTCGGCCCCGTCGATGGCCACAACATGGAGACGCTCGTTTCAGTATTGAAAAATGTGCGCGATGCAAAAAATCTTGGTCCCGTGCTCGTTCATATCATCACGGAAAAGGGCAAGGGCCACCCCTTCTCCAAGCCCGACGCCGAGAAGTACCACGCCATCGCCGGCTTCGACCCCGAGACGAAAGAGCAGAAGAAGAGCACGTCAAATGCGCCAACCTACACGACTGTGTTCGCCAACGCCCTGATTGCCGAAGCGGCCCACGATGACAAGATCGTGGCGATCACCGCCGCCATGCCTTCGGGCACAGGTCTCGATAAATTCGCCAAGGCTTACCCCACGCGCATGTTCGATGTGGGCATCGCCGAGCAACATGCGGTGACCTTTGCCGCTGGGTTAGCGGCGGATGGCTTCAAGCCCTTCTGCGCCATTTACTCGACTTTCCTGCAGCGGGCTTTCGACCAGGTTGTCCACGATGTCGCCCTGCAAAAACTTCCCGTGCGCTTTGCCATCGACCGGGCTGGTCTGGTGGGCCAAGACGGTCCAACCCACGCGGGCAGCTATGACGTCTCGTATCTTTCCTGCCTTCCCAACATGGTGGTGATGGCGGCGGCGGACGAAGCGGAGCTCGTGCATATGGTGGCCACGGCGGCGGCCATCGACGACCGGCCCTGTTCCTTCCGCTATCCGCGCGGCGAAGGCATCGGCATAGACCTGCCCGAGCGCGGTATGCCTTTGGAGATCGGCCGTGGACGGATCATCCGGTCCGGCTCCAAGGTGGCGCTTCTGTCGCTTGGCGCCAGGCTTGCGGAATGCCTCAAGGCCGCCGATCATCTTGCTTCACTCGGCCTTTCATCCACGGTGGCGGATGCGCGCTTCGCCAAACCGCTTGACCACGATCTGGTGAGACGCCTTGTGCAAAACCATGAAATCCTGCTCACCATCGAGGAAGGTTCGATCGGCGGCTTCGGCACGCAGGTGCTGCACTATCTTGCCGGAGCCAATCTGCTTTCGACGGGTTGCAAGATTCGCACGATGTTCCTGCCGGATATTTTTGTAGGCCATGGCACGCCCAAGGAGCAATACGAGCAGGCAGGACTAATGGCCGGGCATATTGCGGCCGAAGTCATGGCGGCGCTCCATCTCGATGGACGAACGCTTGATTTAAAAACGCTGGCTTGATCAGCGTCCGCGCAGCGCCTCGATCCAGGCGAAGGCCTGCGGCACGACAACAATGTTAACGGCCATGGCGGCGGAGATGAACAGCACCGAGGCTTGTCCAAAGGCCGCCACCGCTTGACTGGATGAAATTGTCAAGGGCGCCGCCGCCCCGAGAAATACCAAAGGTGGAAGAATTGCCGCCCTTAGCGAAGCCCTGTTTGTTGACTCGCGTGGCAACCGTTGGCGGAGCACCAGAAGGATCGAGGCGGAAAAACACAGGGCCATCGCCGGCATGACAGCCGCCAAAGCGGCCGGTAATATAATCTGCCCGGTCCCTGCAACCACCGCCGCTGACAGGGATATCCCGAAGAGCAAGGGCGTGAGCGCGATGACCGCGTCCCAAACGTCCCGTAAATACAGCAGCGCCACGATGGCGGCGGCACAAAGGGCGAGCGCCAGGGCGAGTGCGGTTTCATGGTGCAGGATTTCGCTCCGGGCGAGCGCTACGACGGGCGCGCCCGCTGCCTGGCTAGAGAATTTTCGCATGGCGCCGGCAAAGGCTAAACGGCGCACTTCAGGCTTGGGCAGAACTTCGATGCGCCAGAGTCCACTCGGCGATACGAAGCGCTGTCGCAAGACCTGATCGAGATCGGCAAGCGTAGGCGCGGTAAGCCCCGCCAGTTGTCCGGCTATCGTTGATAGATTTCCAAGCCCGGCGAACAGCGCTTGTTCAAGGGCGTTGACGCTCGTTGGCGAGGGCGTCTCGGGATTGGAATAAACGTTGAATGCCCGGCGCAGCCGATGACTGGCCTGGCGCAGGTCGGGCGCTGTCGCCGGATCGTCAGAGATTTTCCGGAACCCCGCCTCCAACGCCGCGAGAGTGGGCCCAGGCGGCGTTGCATCCGCTGCGGGCTCATGGGGTGCGGGCAGATCCGCGAGATACCCATCAAGCCGCCGCAGATGTTGCAACTTCAGTTCGGCATCGGTGGGCAGAAATTGTTCGACCCAGCGGATGGCGCCTGTCTGGGGCAGTTTGGACAGTTCCTCGACCTTCCTCCGGGCGGGATCTCCAGCCTCGGCCAAAAAGTGCAGGGCGTTCTGCGCGGCTGGGGTATCGAGGCGCGGCGATTGCGCCGCGGGCGCCGAGCCGTCGCCGAATCGCAAGCCGGGCACGAAAACGCCACAGAAAACGGATGCCGCCAGGATCAGGAGCACCAGAACTTGCCGCCCATTGCGGAGATTGGGGTTCATCGGCCGCGCCGCGGTTCTCGTCAGCCAAGCTCGATCCGCCACCGCGCCCCTGTCGAGAATCCGAAGTGCCGCAGGCAATACCGTCAGCGTTAGTGCGAAAGCTAATGCGATGCCGATGGCCCCAATAACGGCAGTATCCATCAGGGACGGCAATTGCCGGAAAAACCATGTGACCCAGAAAATTTCGGCGATAACCGTCAGCGTCAGCAGCAAGAGGCCCTGATGCTGGGCCGCCAACATGCACGCAGTGAGCGGCGTTGCCCCGCGCAAGCGGGCCCGGACATAAGCGAGGACCAGCACGACGCTAAACAGCAATGCCGGCGCAAGACAGGCAGGGGCGAAGGTCCAGCTCACCGAGTCCAGCTCGGGCGCGATAAGGGCGGCCACGCCTATCGTCAGGCACAGGGTGGCGAACACCGTGATCACGACGGGCACGAAAAACTTCAGCGCGCCGAGGCCCACGCCTAGAATGATCATCGAGAGCAACAAAGCGCTGCTGAGGGGAACTATCAGAGCATCGAAGCTATCATTCTCGCCGCCTTCGGCACGCAGCGGAAAGGACCACTCAAGCCCGGCAGTGGATGTGGCGGCGGCGAGCGATGCCGCCTCACGTTCCCTCCCCGGTTGCGGCGTGGCAATAACAAACCAGCGGGTCGTTTCAATCGCGGGTGAAAGTCCGGAAAGTGCAGGCCAGTCAAGCGGCCGCGATGCCCCGTCAACCTCGGCTTCAACGACTTCCGAAACGGCCATCAGCAATCCGCTGAGGCCCGGTGGCGAACGGCCCTGCGATACCGCGCGGCCGATCTCGTTCACCAATGTGGCGAGACCGGCCAAATCCGACGCCCTGCCCAAGGCATAGTAGAGGGGCTGTAAACCGAGAGCGAGCGCGACACTGTTTTCGACGAGGGCCGCATCGCGAAACAGGATCGCGTAACTTTTGTAGAACCGGCCCGTACCGGGAACGAAGGCACCGGCGAAGAGATCGGTCCGCTGCGACAGCGCTCCCGCTATGGCCACCGCCTTGTCGCGGGCGGTCTTGGCGCTCGCAAGCTCGATTTTTGCTACGAATGTGTCTTCAATACCGGGAAAATTGCGGTCGAGCGCTTCCTGTGCCGCGTGGGTTTGGGCATCGAGCACGATCTGCGGCGGCTTGCCGAGATCGATCTGCAAGGTCGAGGCGGCAAAGCTTGCAGCCAGTGCCATCAGGAACAGCACGGTAACGAAGACCCCGCCCGCTTTACGGGCGCAAAGGCGCACCACTCTGGCAAAGATATTGGGCTTGAGGCGGCGGCGGCCATCCGGTTTTGGCTGCGGCTGCGGCTTGCCGCTCCAATGGGGTTGTTCCCATTCTGTCATGTCTTTGGCCGCCCCCAAAACTTGCAAATTTCTTGACGGCCGTCATCATAGGGCACAACGGAACGAAGGAAAGAGTGAGCGCGTTTCATGCCGAAATCGGGACGAAATCAGGATTGGAAGGTGGAAACCCTGGCGGTTCATGCTGGCGAATATGTCGATCCGGCGACGCGGGCCTCCTCGCCCAATCTCGTCATGTCGGTCACCTTCGCGCCCACCGAACTCACAGGGTTTTCCACGCGTGACCGGGGGGACTATGAGGGATTTGTTTATGCCCGCAAGTCGAGCCCCACTGTGCGGCAGCTTGAAGATAAGCTCGCAGCACTCGAAGGGGGCGAGGCGGCACTTGCCTTTGCTTCGGGAATCGGCGCCAGCCACGCTTTGATCGCGGGCCGCCTGAGTGCTGGTGATCATCTGCTGATGACCGATACAAACTATATTGGAACGGCGGAAATGGCGCGCGATACGCTGCCGCGCTTCGGCATTGACGTCACCTTTGTCGATCCCTCGCAGCCTGATGATGTCAAGGCCGCCATCCGGCCCACCACCAAAATGCTGTGGCTCGAAACGCCTGCCAACCCAATCATGCGGCTGTGCAATATTCCATTACTCGCCGATCTTGGTCATAAGGCGGGAGTGCGCGATGTGGTGGTCGATTCCACCTTCGCCTCGCCCATGGCAACAAAGCCGTTGCAGCTCGGCGCCGATTTCGTGATGCATTCGCTCACCAAATATATCGGTGGGCACGGCGATGCCATGGGTGGCGCCGTTATCGGCCGCAAGTCCGATCTTGACGCTCTTAACCTGGAAGCAACGGTGCATTTTGGCGGCGTGCTGTCGCCCTTCAACGCCTGGCTTATTCTGCGGGGGGCGGCGACGCTTCCCATCCGCATGCGCGCCCATGAGGAAGCGGCACTGGCGGTGGCGCGCCATCTCGAAAGCCATCCAGCGGTGAAGCGGGTGTTCTATCCCGGACTCCCTTCCCATCCGCAGCATGAACTGGCGCGGCGCCAGATGCGTAACTTCTGCGGCATGATGACCTTCCAGACCCATGAGCCGGGCGTTGCGGTGGCGGAACGCATGATAGCGGATTTGGAAATCATCCATTACGCCGTCTCGCTCGGCCACCACCGCAGCCTCGTATGCTGGATCGGAACCGACGACATCCAGAAATCGACGTTCCGCCATGATTCCAAGGCGCTGCGCGGTTACCGCGACTATGCCGGTGACGGCGTGTTCCGCCTGTCGGTAGGAATCGAGAATGGCGAGGACCTGTGCCGCGATCTCGACCGGGTGTTTCGATAGATGTCTATGATTTCCCGGCAGCGGCCTCGGCGTCCGCCTTCCGGTGGCGGCGGTAGGAGCGGATGCTCAAAGGGATCATCGCCAGATAGGCAATGGCAAGCACGATCAGCAATTCCCAAGGATAGGCGGCCAGCATGATGATAGTGAAGGCGCCGAGGCCGAGAATCGGAAGCACCAGATCGCGGGGAATCCAGCGGCCAAGATTCTTGCCGGAATAGGTCGGCACGCGGCTCACCATCAGCAGCACCACCACAACCACATAGGGGCCGAAGAGCAATGCATATTGGCGGCCATCAACCAGGCCGAGAAAGCCCAGATACATGGGCAGCATGGCAAGTCCGGCGCCGGCAGGCGCCGGGGCGCCCGCGAAGAAGCCTTGCGCCCAGGCGGGCTTGTCCGGCTCGTCGAGCGCTACGTTGAAGCGGGCTAGGCGGAGTGCACAACAGATCGCCAGGATGAGCGCCATGATCCATCCTGCCGTCCGCAACTGGTTGAGTGACCAGAAATACATCAGCATCGCTGGAGCCACGCCGAAGTTGACGAAGTCGGCGAGCGAATCGAGTTCAGCGCCGAAGCGCGATGTGCCCTTGAGAAAGCGCGCCAGCCTGCCATCCACAGCATCAAGCAGGATTGCCACGATGACGGCGCTGACCGCCAGTTCAAAGCGCCCTTCTATACCAAACCGGATGGCGGTGATGCCGCTGCACAGCGCAATGAGCGTGATCAAATTGGGAAGCAGATAGCGTGCTGGCACCTTTTGGAACCGAGCAGTCCGGCGTGGGTCCTCGTTCTGGCCGATGCCGATCTTGGGTTCCTGCTTCACCATCAGTTCCGGCGCGCCGCGCGTTCGCCTTCGCTGGAATCCAGGTCAGCGAGCACCGTCTCGCCGCCGATGGCGTATTGCCCAATACTCACGAGAGATTGCACGCCTTGAGGCAGATAAACATCGACGCGGCTGCCAAAGCGGATGAGGCCGAAACGTTGGCCTGCGACCACACGATCGCCTTCGCCCACAAATTTCACGATGCGTCGCGCGACGAGACCGGCGATTTGCACGACACCGATGCGGCGGCCGCTCGCGAGTTCCAGCGTGAGCGCTTGGCGCTCGTTGTCGGCACTCGCCTTATCGAGATCCGCATTGATAAAGAGGCCCGGTATGTAAGCGATGCGCCGGATCGCGCCCTCAACGGGGGAGCGGTTCACATGCACGTCGAACACATTCATGAAAACCGAAATGCGCGTGACAGGCTCTCGCGCCAGATCGAGTTCGGGCGGCGGCACCACCTGTTCGATGGAACTAATGCGCCCATCGGCGGGCGAGATGACAAGACCCGTGCGCAGCGGCGTCACCCTTTCAGGATCGCGGAAAAAATAGGTGCACCATGCGGTGGCGATCACGCCGATCCAGCCAAGCAGTTCGAGGTCGAGCCAGAAGAGCATCAGTGCGCCGGCAGCGAAGATGGCGATAAAGCGCCAGCCTTCGCGGTGGATAGGGGATAAGGTTGACTGAATGCTGTTGATGATCGACATGGGCCGTCATCTAGCCCCTCAAAGCGGATTTGCAAATGGCCTTGGTGGCGTTATCCCTTGGCCGTGTTCAGGCCGTGGTCGAGATCCTGCAGCCCATGGGCCTGAAACCGACGGATGCCGCCCATGCTGTTCTTGACGATGCGCCTGGTCCAGAGCACCGTTCCCCGAACCACGCCCAGGGTTTCCTCCGTAATGCTTCCGGCGATACCATCCATTGTCGTGACGATCATCTGACTCTCCCCAAATTCCCTTTCGCGCCACCGGCTTTTCCACCGCCGTTTTGCGCAATGGCGACCGTGCGCCCCAGACGTAAACAAATCGGAATTTTCATCGAATTTTCGACGTATAAGGCTCAAATTTGCATCACAGACTTAATGCCCGGTGGGCGATCAGGGTATGCAACTGGTTACCTCGCTCTATTCATCCCTCAAGGGACAAAGAGAGATGAATCGCATCTGGCGCGGCCGCACCACGCCGGAGCCTGCCTAGGAATACGACCGCAGAATGCGAGTTCATGACAATCTCGGTATGGGAGAACTTGGTATCCATGTCGCGTGTGGCAGCGCCGATCTCGACTCGGTCATGCTGGCGGCAACGAGGGCTGCTTCATTCGGTGATGATGGGCGCCTTCGGATGAAAGGCGTGGGCAACGAACGCAAAGGTGATGTCGTGCACTACATCCGCGCCGTCTTTCGTCACGCGCACGGCGCCGACATCCCGTCCTTTAGCGATCGTAGAGTCATCCAGCGCCGACGCGACACCTTCTTGCGATGTGATCCGGTAGCCGTCGCGCTCAAACCCATCCGCTCTCACCTTGTCGAGGCTGACGATGATCGGCTCGGCTTCGGTCCTGACGACAACCACCCTCGCCATCGCAGGAATGTTCCCGGGAAGATCGCCACGATAGAGGAAGGGAACCGCAGCGCTGTCGTAGCTCGCATAAGGATTGCGCCCGTAGTCGCGGAAGCCCGGATCGTTCGGAACCAAAACCGGCCCCTGCGGATTCGCCGCCCGGAACACGGCGAAAGACACGATGCGCGAGGGCAGGAGCTTGAGCGTCTTGCCTGTCAAAGTTCCGGCAATCGCTTCGCCGGTGAATTGCTGCCACCAGGTTTCGGTCTGCCGGTCATACATGACGAGATCGGAGTTGCGGAGCTTGCCAGTGGTGCCGAATTCAAGAACCCGGCCATCCAGGCGGCGGTCGAACACAATGGCCGCGTTGCAGAGCGGGCAATAAGTGACGGCAACAGGCGTGCCGCCCACGGTGTCATTGGCAATCTCATGCCACATCAGGACCCGAAGCGGATAAGCTCTGGTGTCACCGCCCAGGCCGAACTGGATGACCGGCTCGCGATCGCCGATGTCCGCCACCTCGGAGGCGCTGGCGAATTTAGGATTGTCGATCGAGGGAATGCCGTCGCGCGGAGGACCGCCGGAAATGATCTCGTCAAACCGGACTGCCGCCCTCGAAAAATCCGTCTTCCAGCCTTCTCGGCTCCAGCTCTCGGGATTCGCCATAATCTGCGCGGCGGGGACAGTGACTGCTGCCAAGAACACAAGGATTCTGATCAATAGTTGCATCGGATTTTTGTGCGGCGCTGCCATAATCAGCCCAAGCCAAGCACGCACGCGGCTTCACAGTCCAATCAATATCGCGTTCAGGCTGAGCGCAAGTGACCGGAACCGCTGCGGTCATGCCCAGCCTGGCCGGCGGGCCGCGCCTGCTTTCTTCCAGCTCACATTTATCCTGTCACCTGTTCCGCCGCGTCGCGATGCTTCTCGTTATCGTCTCCGGCTGTCTCAGCGGTTTCCTTCTGCACTCGCTCAAGCCGGCTCCGCGCCTCATCCGCTTCGCGTTGGCGGTTCCACAGGCTGGCGTAGACGCCCTTCTTGCGCAGGAGCTGCGCGTGGGTGCCGCGCTCGGCGATGTGGCCCTTGTCGAGGACGATGATCTCGTCGGCATCGACCACGGTTGAAAGCCGGTGGGCGATCACCAATGTGGTGCGATCGCGTGAAACCTTGCGCAGCGCGTCCTGGAGTTCCTGCTCGGTATGGCTGTCGAGCGCTGACGTGGCCTCATCGAGAATCAGGATGGGTGGACCTTTCAGAATGGTGCGGGCGATGGAGACACGCTGCTTCTCGCCGCCCGATAGTTTAAGGCCGCGCTCCCCCACCATGGCATCGTAGCCCAAGGGCAGGCTCATAATGAATTTGTGAATCTGTGCGAGCTTCGCGGCGTCCTCGACTTCCTCATCGGTCGCGTCGGGGCGGCCGTAACGGATGTTGTAGCGGATGGTGTCGTTGAAGAGCACCGTATCCTGCGGCACCATGCCAATGGCGGCGCGGAGAGACGTCTGAGTCGCCATGGAGATGTCCTGGCCATCGACCAGGATGCGGCCTTTGCTCACATCGTAGAAACGGTAGAGCAACCGGGAAATCGTTGACTTCCCCGCGCCCGAAGGTCCGACGATTGCAACCGTGTGGCCGGGCGGCACGCGGAACGTCAGGTCTCGGATGATCGAGCGTTCCTTATCATAGGCGAAATAGACGCCCTCGAAAGCGACCTCGGCCTTGTGCACCTTGAGCGGCATGGCGCCGGGGTTGTCGGCAATCTCGGCATTCACCTTCAGCAGGTTGAACATCTGCTCGACATCGATCAGGCCCTGCTTGATCTCGCGGTAGGACGAGCCGATGAAGTTTAGCGGCATGTAAAGCTGCACCATCAGCGCGTTGATCATGACGAAATCGCCGACGGTCGCCTGGCCCCGTGAGATCGCCAGCGCCGACATGGCCATGACCACAGTGAGGCCTACGGCATAGATGAAAGCTTGCCCGGCGTTGAGCACCGCCAGCGAGATCCACGTCTTGACCGCGGCTTTTTCGTATTTCGCCATGGACACGTCGTAGCGCGCAGCTTCGTGGTCCTCGTTGCCGAAGTATTTGACGGTCTCGAAATTCAGCAGGCTGTCGATGGCCTTGGTATTGGCGTCGTTGTCGGCCTCGTTCATGGCGCGGCGGATGGAGATGCGCCATTCGGTGGCGGCATAGGTATAAGCGATGTAAACGACGACGGTGACCAGGATGACCGCCGCATAGATCCAGCCGAAGGACCAGGTCAAAACACCGGCAACGAGTCCGATTTCAAGAACGGTGGGAAAGGTGTTGAACAAAGAGAAGCGCAACACCGTGTCGATGCCCGCGGTGCCGCGCGAGACGATGCGCGACAGCCCGCCGGTGCGGCGTTCGAGATGAAACTTGAGCGACAGCGTGTGCAGATGGCGGAAGGTGCGGATCGAAAGCTCGCGCACGGCGCGCTGGCCCACCTTGGCGAAAATCGCATCGCGGAACTGCGCCAGCGCCACCATCATGATGCGCCCCACGCCATAGGCCAGCACCATGAACAGGGCGACCGAGATGGCGATGGCCGCGGCATTGCCGCCCGCCGTCAAGGCGTCCGTGGCATATTTGAAGGAATAGGGTGTGGCGACGGTGACCAGCTTCGACACCACCAACGCCACCATGGCGATGGCGACGCGAGCCTTGAGGTCGGGCCTGCCCTTGGGCCAGAGGAACGGCAGAAGGTCCCTGAGGATCGCCCATTGGTTGCCATCAGTACCAGGTGCTACGGCT
>JBGTNZ010000107.1:0-11677 GCA_041742805.1 Aestuariivirga sp. | reverse complement strand
GATGCGGCGGCCTTGCGCGATCTGCTGGTTCAGGAGGGCGCCGAACTGGTGTTGCACGGCCACAACCACGTGCACATGCTCAACCCGCTCCCCACTCGCTACGGCCTCTGCCATGTCATTGGCATCCCCTCGGCGTCCATGGGGGCTGCCTTCGGTTATGCCCCCGCCGCCTGGTATCAGTATCGGATCGAGCGCCTGGACGGCCGCTGGGAGACCGCCGTCACCGTACGGAGCTTCGACCCCGAAACCCGCCTTATCGCGACAACGGCGGAATACGCCCTTTCAACCTGAACCCTTTCCCCTCTCCCCATCGGGGAGAGGGAGGGGCCCGCGCCACGCGCGGGAGGGTGAGGGCCTCTGTTTCAGCAACAGATAATCGGGTAGTACACTGACGTTATGCATGCGACCCTTGCGAAATTCGGCTATCCTGGAACCCTCGTCTGCGATTACCGCCACTGGTGCGTCCTCCTGCGCCCGGCCCAGGCCACCCTTGGCGCTCTCATATTGGCGGCCAAGGGCGAGGAGCGGGCCTTCTCCGATCTGCCGGACGAGGCCTTCGCCGAACTCCCCCTCGTCATCCGTGAGCTTGAACGTGGCATCCGGGAATTCCGCGCCTATGACCGTATCAATTATCTCATGCTGATGATGGTCGATCCCCATGTCCACTTCCATGTGCTGCCGCGTTACGCCAAAATCCAGCGTTTCGAAGGCATGACCTTTGCCGATCCCGGCTGGCCGGGCCCGCCCGATCTCAAATCCGCCACGGATATCCCCGAGGAAGCCCGCGCCCGTCTGCTGCATGAAGTGCAGCGCTGCTGGCCGAAAAACTGAGGCTGCCCTTGCTCCGCATCGCCGACCGCCATGTCTTGAAACAGATTGCCTCGCCGTTGGCGGCGGCTATGGGCATCGGCCTGCTCATGCTGTTGTCAGAGCGCCTGGTCCGCCTTCTCGATACCACGCTTGGCAAGAAGAATTCCTTTGGCGTGGTTTTCGAAATGCTGGCCTATCTGGTGCCCCACTATCTCGGCACCGCCATTCCAGCGGCATTGTTCCTGGGGCTGCTCTTCGGCTTCAGCCGCATGTCGGCCAATTCCGAAACCGATGCTTTCATGGCGGCGGGTGTTGGCCTCAACCGCCTGGCGCGCCCGGTCATCGTGCTGGCGGCATTGCTCAGCCTGGCTTCGCTCTTCATCGTCGGCTGGGCCCAGCCCTACACCCGCTATGCCTATCGCTCGGTTGTCTTCGATGTGGAGAACGTCGAATTCTTCTATCTGGCCGAGGAAGGCGTCTTCATGCAGGCGGGCGGCCGCACCTTCATCCTCGACGCGCTCGATCGCAATCGCAACGCCTTCGACCATGTCTTTATTTATGACAATGATGGCAAAGGCATCTCTGAAACCGTGACCGCCACGCGGGGCGCCCTCGTCGATGTGGCAGGCCGTTCCCGCCCCGTCTTGCGCCTCGAGCAAGGGCACCGCCTGAGATTCAAGGAAAAGCCGCTGCATGCCAAACCCGGCACCGTCCATCCCGAGATCACCGAGTTCGGGCTCGCCGATACCCCGCTCGGTGAAATCGACAAAAAGCTTTTCCGCCCGCGTGGCGATGATGAACGCGAAATGACGCTGCCTGAATTATTTGCGCGCGCCGCCTCCCCGCCCAAGGGCACAACCGAACCCGCCATGCGCACCGAAATACACAAGCGCCTGGTGAATGCCGCAACGCCCTTGATCCTGCCGTTCCTGGCTCTGCCCTTTACCATCGGCGGCCGCCGCTCGCGCCGCGCTTATCGTTTCGGCGTGGCCCTGGTGATCGTCATCGCCTTCCATGAAATCGTCGAACAGGGAAGCATCGCCTCCCATTCGGGCACCATCTCACCCTGGCTCGCCATGTGGCTGCCCCTGGGCCTTCTCGCCCTGTTTGCCGGGTGGCGTTACTACAGCGCCTGCTTCACCGTCGACCGCGATCCTCTCGATGCGGCGATCGACCGGGTGGGAGAAACGTTATCCGCTGCGCGCAATCGGTTCTTGCGCCGTATCGGCTGGGAGGCGGCGGCGTGAAAGTCATCACCTGGATGCTCGTTCGCATGATCACAGTGCGTTTCATCGCCATCCTGGCCGGCATCACGATCTTCGTGCTCTCCCTCGAGGCGATCAGCTATTCCCCGGAGATCCTGGCGCTCCGGCCCGGCTATTCGCGGATGGTGCTTGAATACATTCTCTACCGTTCGCCGGGGACCTTGGCCACATTTCTCCCGGTCAGCATGCTGCTCGCCGTGCTCCTCACCCTGACCGAGCTGAGCTACCGGAACGAAATTTCGGCCCTGTGGGCCGCGGGGCTGTCTCCCACCCGCGTTGTCGTTCTGCTTTTGCCGCTGGCGCTGTTGGCCGGTGGCCTGCATTTCCTTCTTGCCGATATGGGCGTGCCCGCTACCGACGCCACGTTGCGCGAGTGGGGCATCGGCGATTACGGCAGGGAAAAGCTCAAGGTTGGCGAAAAGGATCAGATCTGGCTCCGCTCCGGCGCCGATATCACCCGCGCCGGCAGCGCCAATCCGGACTCGACTTTGCTTAAGGACGTCATCATCTTCCGGCGCGACCCCGACGGCCTGTTGCGCGAGCAGATTTTTGCCGATGATGCAGCACTTTCGGATGGCCGCTGGCTGCTTCGCAACGTCGTTGTCTATTACCGCGGTAGCCAGCCCCCAAATCGCATGGACTCGCTCGTCTATTCCGGCGCCATGAAACCCGCCGCCGCCGGCGCTCGCTCCGGCGATCCCGCCAGCATGTCGATCGCCGATCTCGGCTACTTCATCGATAATCAAGGCTTCGGCATCAGGCCCGTCTGGGTTTACCAAACCTGGTGGCACAAACGTGTCTCCCTGGTTTTTTCCGCCCTTTTGATGATTAGCCTGTGCATCCCCCTTGCCACCAGGTTCCGAAGGGGCGGTGGATTGGGGCTGCTCTTTGTAGCGGGCGTAGGCCTTGGGTTCCTCTATTTCGTCGTCGACGGCATAGCCCTCACCGTTGGCGAACTTGGTTTCGTCATGCCCTGGCTCGCCGCCTGGTTTCCCGTCGCCGGCTTCGGCGCTCTCGCCGTCTCCCTAACCCTCCGCGCTGAAACCGTTTGAGGGAAGGAGGCAATCGTGGACCGAAACCGCTTTTCCCAATCCTATCACGTTCTTTCGTCATCCCGGCGAAAGCCGGGATCCATCTATCAGCGTGAAGACTCAGCGAAAGTCCGTATTTGTCTAAGGTGGGTCCCGGCTTTCGCCGGGATGACGAATTGAGAGGTGCAGCGAAATTCTGCTATACGTCTCGTCGGCAAGACCGGTCCCAAGCTTTTCGGCCTGACTCCGGCGGATCGGCTCCAGCGCCAGTTCGCGCGGGAAAATATATTGGCCCTCGATGCAGCGGCCCATGATGGTGCAGTCATAGTGATCCGCGCCGATGCCGTACTCGACCAACCGCTCATCGCCGTCTTGCGCGAAACACCGAAACTACTTTTGCTCGGCGAAGGCAACATCCCGCTTGCCACCCAGGTAGGGGGTCACGAAGTAGTCGCCGCCGCGGAAATTTTGTCGGGTGCGAAATCCGCCGCAGCCCTTGATCTCGATGCGCGCACGTCCGGTGATCTCGGCGTGAAATTCTGGAAATCACTGCGCAAGCGCGAGACCCCCTATGCCTTCGCCGTGACGTCCGCCAACGCTGCGGCTGTGGAGTGGCGCGTGTTCATGGGCACCTATAAGGGTGCCACCGACATCGTCACCAAATATCTCTGGCCGCTGCCCGCCTTCCACGCCACGCGCTGGCTGGCAGCACGCGGCGTTACGCCCAATGCCGTGACCACCCTCGGCGCTATCCTCATGGTGTTGGCATTCTTTCTGTTCTGGCGGGGCGAATTCGCTTGGGGCTTGGCCGCCGCCTGGCTGATGACATTTCTCGATACCGTCGACGGCAAGCTCGCGCGCGTGACGCTGACCTCGAGCAAATGGGGCGACATCTTCGATCACGGCATCGATCTCGTTCACCCGCCCTTCTGGTATGTGGCCTGGGGCATTGCGCTCAATTGGCCCGCGACAACTTTCTGGTGGGTCATTGCGGCGATTCTCGGCGGCTATATCCTGCAACGCGTCATGGAAGGCATCGCCATCAAATGGCTTGGTCTCGAAATCCATATCTGGCGTAAAGCGGACACGCTGTTCCGCCAGGTGACGGCGCGGCGCAATCCCAATCTCATTCTTCTGACGCTGGGCGTTCTCATCGGCCGTCCCGGCTGGGGCCTGCTGGCCGTCGCCATCTGGACTCTCCTCTGCCTCGTTCTGCACGCCCTGCAATTTCTGCAAGCGCTGGCCGCACGGCGGCGAGGCCCGCTCACGTCCTGGATGATGCAGGGTTGATGCGCGCCGGTCTCCTCGTCAATCCGCGCTCCGGTGGAACCTCCGGCAAGGGCCTGGCGCTGGCGGGAAAACTACCGCCGGGCATTCCGGTCAAGGTGCTCGAACGCTTCGAGCAGCTTCCGCAGTTCCTCGACGAATTCGCCAGCGACGGCATCTCCGATCTTTTCATCAGTTCCGGTGACGGCACCATCCAGGCTATTCAAACCGATCTGGCCGAGCGCAAGCCCTTCGCTTCGCTGCCGCGTCTGGCGCTCCTTCCCCACGGCACGACCAACATGACGGCGGCCGATCTTGGCTTCCGCCGCCGCCGCATCGAGGCGCAGGCGGACTTTATCAGAAACCTTCAGCCCGCGGAACATCTCGCCCGGCCAACCTTGCGCGTCGTCAACCCCCGCGAAGGCAGGCCCCGCCACGGCATGTTCCTGGGCACCGGCGCCATCGCCGAAGCGACCCTCTTTTGCCAGCGCTCCTTCAACGCCAGAGGTGTGAGGGGCAACTGGGCCGCGTTCTCAACGCTTGCCAGTGCCGTCTCCCGCTCGCTGTTCACCGCCTCCAACCCTGAAGATCTCTCGCGTTTTGACCGGCCCTTCGCCATTTCCGTCGAAGCAGATGAAAAAGCCATGGCCGCGGGCCAGCATCTGCTCCTGCTCGCCACCACCCTGGAAAAATTGGCCCTTGGCGCCAGGCCCTTCTGGGGCGGCAAGCAGGGCGCCATCCGCGCCACCGTCATCCCCTATCCCGTGCCGCCGCTGCCCCGTTGGCTGCTCCCAACCTTATACGGGTCCGAAACAAGGAAAGCCCCGCCCGGCGCCGTAAGTTTCAGCGCCGGGGAGCTGGCGATCCGCACCCCTGCCAATTTCGTCCTCGATGGTGAATTCTTCGATTCCCCCGCGAATGAGGCACTAAGGGTCGAAACCGGCCCTGTCTTCACCTATGTTCGCGGGTGAAATGACGGCACTCGGACACTTGATTGCCCAAACCCTGGCCCGCCCTGTGCCGCCGGAGATTGCCGCCATGGCCAATCATGTGCGCGGTCTTCATGGCGATGTGAGAGCGGTGCTCGCCTATGGCTCCTGCCTGCGCGGCGTCGCGGCCAGCGACTCCCTCATCGATCTCTATGTGCTGACAGCGGATTTATCCGGCGTAAGTTCCAACGCCCTAAGCCGCCTCGGCTGCGCCCTGGCCCCGCCCAATGTCTATTACGCCGAGGCCGTTTTTGCCGGCCGCCCGATACGCGCCAAATACGCAGTCCTTCCGTTGCCCCTGTTTGCCCGCTGGATGATGGCAAATAACCCCTATTTCTGGGCTCGTTTCGCGCAGCCGACCGCCTTGCTGTTCAGCGCCGATCATCAGGTAGCCGACGCCATCACCCAGGCTGTCCGCACCATGTACGGTCACGCACTCGGCCTCTCGCAAGCGGGCGATCCCGTCTCCACCTGGGCCACGGGTTTCGCCGCCACCTATGGAACCGAGCTCCGCGCCGAAGCCCCAGCAAACCGCGCCGCCGCTCTTGTCGCCGCCAATAAGGAATACTATCGCGCCGCCGCGGCCCTGATGAAACAGGTGCCGCCGCTCAAAGCCAACTGGACGGCGCGCCGCGCCGTAGGCAAACTCTGGTCCCTTGTCCGGCTAGTCAAGGCTGGCTTCACATTCGTGGGCGGTGCTGAGTACCTGGCCTGGAAAATCGAACGCCACTCGGGCCACCGGATTGAGCTATCGAGGTGGCAACGCCGCCACCCCGTCCTCGCCGGCTTCATGCTCCTCCCCCACCTTTTGAAGCGCGGCGCTGTGCGGTAGTTCTTCCCTTCCCCTCGCGGGGGGAAGGTGGATCGCGCCGCAGGCGCGAGACGGATGAGGGGGCGGTTCAGCGAGTCCAACAGTTCGGCACCTGACTCGCTGAAGCAGCCCCCTCATCCGGCGCTACGCGCCACCTTCCCCCGCGAGGGGGGAAGGGTTCACCCGTTCACCACCTTCTTCCCATGCCCGGCGGCAACGACCTCGCCGAAAAGTTCGATGATCCGGTCGATATCGGCATCCGTATGCGCGGCGGAAACCGAGCAGCGGAGCAGGCAGAGCTTGTTGGGCGTGCCCGGCGGCACCGCGATATTCACATAGACGCCCGCCGCCAGCAGCGCGTTCCACATGCGAACCGCGCTCACCTCATCCGGGCATTTGACCGCGATCACCGGGCTCACTTCATCGCAGCCCATATCCAGCCCAAGTCCCCTGAAGCCCGAGAACAGCCGCGCTGAATTTTCCCGCAAGCGCTCGCGCCGCCACGGCTCCGCCGCCAGCTTCTTCACCGCCGCGAGCGAAGTGGCGATCGACGCGGGCGAGGAGGATGCCGTAAACATATAGGGCCGCATGGCATAGCGCAGGATCTCGAACTGTGGATGATTGCCCGCCCCAAAGCCGCCGATGGCGCCAACACTCTTGGAGAACGTGCCGACCACGAAATCGATTTCGTCTTCGACGCCAGCCTCATCCGCCAGCCCTCGTCCATGCGGCCCAAGCACGCCAAACGAATGCGCCTCATCCGCCAGCAGCTGAAATCCGTGCTTCTTTTTCACCTCGATGAAGTCCGCCAGAGGCGCCCTGTCGCCCAGCATCGAATAGATGCCCTCGAGAACCACCAGCCGCCCGCCCTCCTCGCCCTCCGAACGGGCCAGCCGCTTGTCCAAATCGGCCGCGTCATTGTGCCGGAAGCGCACCAGCTTGGCGCCCGACAGCGTGCAGCCGTCATAAATCGAAGAATGTGAATCGGCGTCGAGAAAAATCGTGTCCCTAGGCCCCGCGAGCCCCGACATCATGCCGAGATTTGCCTGATAGCCCGTGGTGAACACGATGCAATGGCGGCGGTTGAGAAAGCGCGCCAGCTCCTCTTCCAGTTCCTGGTGCAACGCGTAGGTGCCGTTGGCGATGCGCGAGCCCGTGGTGCCCGTGCCAAAGTCCGCCATCGCCGCTTTCCCCGCTGCGATGCATTCGGCGTCGAACGTAATCCCCATGTAATTATTGGTGCCCGCAAGAATCGTCTCGCGCCCATTGATGATGGCGCGCGTGGGCGAAATCATCCGCTCGTTGGTAACGCCGATCGTAACGCCCATCGCCTCAGCCCGCGCGATCCGTTCCGCGATCGGCTGGTGCTTGTCGAACAAATCGATCATGGTTGAGCCTTTCTGGTTCGAGCCTCGACGGTCGCGGCAAGTTCGGCGACGGTGCGGATTTCCGCCAGCACATTGAGCGGCAGTTCAACATCAAAATGGTCTTCGACCTCCATCACGAAATCCATCACCGTCACGGAATCGATATTGAGGTCGGTGGAGATGTCCGTGTGCGGCGCCAATATCGCGCCATTGCTATTGAATGGCTCCAGCACTTTGCAAATGCGCGCGATCGTATCGCTCATTCTCCCGCCTCGCGATTAATTCTGGCGCTGCTTCTATCGGCTGGGCGGCGGTGAGGCAACCAGCCCGCCTCGCGATACCACGCCAGCGTTTCGGGAAAGCCTTGCGCGAAAATAATTGGATCGGCGAGCCTCAAACCGGGACCGCGCGCCACCCAGTCATCATGATAAAGTTCGCGCACCTTGCCGGGGTTGACCATGCCGGGCTTCCCCGTCAGCCGCGCTACGCCTCCAGCCACCAGCGCCACGCCCGCCACGAGAGGCTTCGGCAAAAACACCGGATGGATAGTCCGCCCTTGGGCTCGTTCCGCCACGCCGATGAGATCGTCCCAGCCATAACCGCGGGGCCTCCCATCGCTCAATTCAAATGTCCCCACCGTATCGCCAGTCACCGCATCGGCGAGCACACGCGCGAAATCCTTGACATGGATGAGCGAGAACCGCTGTTTCCGCCCTCCCGGAATCATGGCGATGCGCCTCGTCAGTTGTTTGATCAACGGCAACGTGCCGCGGTCCCCCGGTCCATAGATCGCCGGCGCCCGCAATATGATCGTGTTCAACCGGCTATCAAATTTCTGGAGCGCCTGTTCGGCGGCGAATTTGCTGCCGCCATAAAACGAAAGCCCCGCCTCGCGCGCCGCCAGCGAAGAGGCAAACACGAAACGCTTGACGCCAGCACTCACCGCAGCCTCCGCCAAGGCCCGGGTTGGACCGGTGTTGTACCGGAAATAATCTAGGCGATGAGCGGCGATCACCCCTCCCAAATGCACAACCACATCCGCGCCCTGCACCAGCTTGGCAAGCGCCGCTTGATCTTCCAGATGTCCAGCAACAATATCGATCCCAGATGGCAATTCAGCCCGCGCCGGATCTCGCGCTAACGCTACAACGGCGTAGCCGCGCCTCAGCAATTCCGCAACCGCGTGCCGTCCGGCAAACCCGGTAGCCCCCGTCATGGCAATTTTCTTGGCCACTTACCGTCATCCCGGCGAAAGCCGGGATCCATCTTTCAGCGTGAAGACTCTGCGCGAATCCGTATCGTGTTTGCCGTGGATCCCGGCTTCCGCCGGGATGACGGGGGTAGCAGCGCTTACTGCGCCGCCAATCCGGCAATTTCGCCGGAGAGATATTTCTGCTTGGCGACGGCCCGGGACAGCTTGCCCGAGGTGGTGAACGGCAAGCTCTTCGGCGGCACCATCACAACCTTGCACTCGATCCCGGCGCTGTGATGCACCACCGCCGATACCTCATGGCGCAGCCGCTCGATCGCCGCTTGATCCTGCAGCCGGCATTGCACCAGCACCACCACCTCATCGTCGCCATCATCGCCCTCGACGGCGAAGACAGCGACTTCGCCCGCCCGCAGCGGTTCGATCTTCTCGGCCGCCCATTCAATATCCTGCGGCCAGATATTGCGGCCGTTCTGCAGTATCAAATCCTAGGCGCGGCCGGTGAAGACGATTTCGCCATCGAGCCAGTAACCCATGTCGCCCGTGTCAAGTAAACCATCGACGCTGAATGCCGCGCGGGTGGCTTCGGCATTCTGATAATAACCCGCCATCAAGCTCGGGCTGCTCACAAAAATCCGCCCCACCTGGCGTTCGCCGAAAACTTCTCCGCCCTCGTTGCGGATTTCGATCGCGCAGCCGGGCACCGGTTTGCCGCACACCACGAAACTGCGTGCTGAAGCGGAAGCCGCCGCCGGAACGGCTCTGCCATGCGTCTTCAAGGCATCGCGTTCAACGATATCGATGCGAATGGGCTCATCCACATCGGCAATGGCGATGGCGAGCGTCGTTTCCGCCATGCCGTAACTTGGCAGGAAGGCGCGGGGGTTAAATCCCGCAACCGCAAGCCTATCCTCGAAGCGCTTGAGAATGTCGGCCCGCACCATGTCGCCGCCGATGCCCGCCACCCGCCATTTGCTGAGATCAAGCGTGACCGCCTCGCCATTGATGCGCCGTGCCGCCAGTTCATAGCCAAAGCTCGGCGCGCACGAGATGGTCGCCTTGTTGTCCGACATCAGCTTGAGCCACAGCGCGGGCCGGCGCGCGAATGTGGTCGTCGCCAGATAGTCGACGGTTGCCTGCGCCATCATCGGGGTCAGGCAAAAACCCACAAGGCCCATGTCATGATAGAGGGGCAGCCAGGAAAGCGCCCGGTCGTCAGGGCGCACATGCATGCCGCCGATAATGGCCCGCGCATTGACGCAAATCGCCGCTTGCGTGATCAGCACGCCCTTGGGGTTGGATGTCGAGCCCGAGGAATATTGGATATAGGCGTCTTCATCCGCGCTGAAGGGTTCTAGCTTGGCGGCCGCTTCCGGCAGCGCCTGAAGTTCCGAATGCGTCAGCACCTGGTGGATGCCGGCGCGGGCACTACCTTCGCTGATCGTCGCTTCAAGATCATCCGTGGTGATGACGGCACAAGCCCTCGCCGCTTCCAGCATGCCGGCGATCCGGTCCACGAAAGCGTCCTTGCCGCCCATGTAAAGCGTGTAGGGCATGGGACAGGGAATAAGCCCGGCATATTGGCAAGCGAAAAATACGACGACGAAATCCGGCCCGGTTTCCGCCACCACGGCCACCCGGTCGCCGCGCTTCAGGCCAAGCGACAGCAGTTTTCGCGCCGTCGAGAGCGCCCGCTTGCGCAACAGGGAATAAGGCAGAACATGCTGGAGCGCGCCACGCGCCGAATAGAAGTTAAATCCGGTAACGCCCTGCGCCGCGTAATCAAGAGCATCGGTTAGAGTCGAAAAATCTCCGAGCCGTCGCGCCAGGTCGCGGTTCGCCCGAGGCGTCCGGACGAGTTCCGGCCCCGCTGCGTCTTCAACCCTTAATGCCGTTCTCGTCATTAGCCCCAACCCTATTCATGCCAAATTTCCGGTATTCCGGTAACTCTGGTGCAATGCATTGACTATCGGGCTGGTTGCGATGGGTAAAATCAATTGCTGTTTCAGAATGTAACGGGAAAAACCATTCATATTATCAAATAGTTAGAACAGCCAGCAAAGACAATGCGCCGACCCCGAAACCGCACCCTCCGGCAAGCAGAAGGGATGCAGCGGAATAGCGGCGGGCCCTGCCTTGATTGATTCGCAAAGCCGCCTTTCCGGCGAGCACCCTATGGGCCATCAAAAGCTGAACCTGCCGCACCATCTCGGCGCGGTCCGCGGTTTCGAACACGCCCTCTCCGTTTTCCACCAGCCGATAGGTTTTGGGGTCCGGCTCCATGACGACCGAGGTAATAAGATCGATCCACAGGCGTGGCGTATCTCCCGGTGCCAGGGCCAGCTCAAAGGCCACCTCCGGCGAAGCGGCAACGACGCCGGCAAGCTCATCCTTCAAAACCTGCAACCGCAGCGCTTTAGCGTCACTTAAGGCATGAACGGCATCAAGTTGGGCTGCTTGCGCGGCCCGCGCCTGGCGCAACACCGCGCCAAACCCGTCTCTCTCCGCCGCCTGTGCCACAGTTTAGGCTCCAATGGTGCGCCTACGCCTGTGCCGTAATGGATCACATGCGTCTGCTTCAAGCCGGACTCTGCATGGCAGATGCCACTAAGTCAGGTCGCGCACAAAATTTCGGTGGAAACGGCCATAGCCGCGTTCGGTGGTTTTCAAATGCTCGCGCACGATTTCATGAAAGCGCGGCAGCTTGTGAAACGGCACCGTGGGATAGGCATGGTGCTCGGCGTGATACGGCATGTTCCACGCAAAGAAACGGACGATCGCATTGGTGAAAGTCGTCCGCGTATTTTCCAGCATGTTGGCCACATGCGGGCAGCGCGCATGCTCGGCCAGCAGATAGGCCCTGAGGAAGGGCTGCCCCAGAAGCACCGGCACGACCCATACCCATAACAGCGCCGCCGATCCCGCAAT
>JBGTNZ010000106.1:0-17888 GCA_041742805.1 Aestuariivirga sp. | reverse complement strand
ACTCGAGCCGCGTTGGCGGCAGCACCGCCGAATTTTCCCGAATGGAGATCCCGGTTGGCGGCTTTAACCTGCACCTCCTCGCCTACAAGCCCGCGCAGGGATATGGAGATGGAAGGGGTTTCGGCATCCCACATGGTTGTATCGCAAACCAGCACCAGATCGGCCTTTAATTCAGCGGCATGCTCCAGCAGAAATGGCTTAAGGGAAGGCGAGCCGGTTTCCTCCTCCCCTTCAAATAAAAGCGTAACTTTGCACGGCAGTTTTCCGTGAACCGCCTTCCAGGCCCGGCAGGCTTCCACAAAAAGCATCAGCTGGCCCTTGTCATCGGAAGCACCTCTCCCGCCGATCACTTTCACCCCGTCACGCATCTCAATTCGCGGCTCAAAGGGATCATGGCTCCAGAGCTCGAAGGGATCGGCCGGCTGCACGTCATAGTGACCGTAGAAAAGAAAATGCGGAGCGGTGGGCGATGGTCCGTCGTGGTGGGCTACCACCATGGGATGCCCGGCCGTTTTACAGATACGGGCCTGAAAGCCGATCGACGCCACATCGCCCACCAGCCATTCCGCCGCCCGCTGGACATGGGACGCAAAGGCTGGATCGGTTGAAACGGAAGGAAAGCGCATAAAAGCGAACAGCCGTTCCAGGCTTTGTTCAAGCCCGCTATCGATGTGGTTGAGAACGGACTGCAAATCGGACATGTTCGTTCCCTTCGGCATAATACGGTTGAAGTTTTATTGTCTATACAATAAAATAGTGACAGGCAATTGAAAGAAACGCCCTTGACCGCACACCAGACTCCAGCAAAACGCCGCGCTGCCGGGATCCTCAAGCTTGATGGCAACGGGCCGGTTTACAAACAGATTGAGCGCGCGGTGCGAACTGAAATCATGAGCGGACGCTGGCCGCCGGGACACCGGATTCCATCGGAGCACGAGCTCCTGAAACGCTTTTCTACCACCCGCGGCACCGTCAACAAGGCTCTCACTGCGCTCGCCAATCTTGGGCTTCTGTACCGCCAACGCAAGCAGGGCACCCGTGTGGCGCAGACTACCGAATCCCACGCCGTCATCGGCTATCTCGATATCCGCAAGGATATCGAGGCGGCGGGCAAGACCTATAGTTACAAGGTGCTAAAGCAGGCCCGCATTACCGCAGGCCCCAAAACGGCATTCTGGCCGGAAGTATCTTCAGGCACTCCCCTGCTCCGCATTCAGGCGCTGCATTGCGGTTTCGGCATTGGAGAGGTGATGGAAGAGCGTTACATCAATCTCACTGCCGCGCCCGATGCCGACAAGGCCAATTTTGAAATTGAAACGCCCAACGTTTGGCTGCTTGCCAGGCTTCCTTGCACAAGATTGCGCCACAGCATCACGGCCGCCGTTGCGACCGCTGAACACCACACGAGTTTAGGCGTCCCGCTCGGCGCGCCACTTTTGCTTTCACGGCGGCGGACATGGGCGGACGCACTGCCCGTCACCTGGGTCAAACTGGTTTATCCCGGCGAGCACAATGAATTCGTGGGTGAGTTCAACCCGCTGCAGCCATGAATCGGGGCCAGCGAGACATCCGGCTCCTAGCGCAACAGAATCGAGCGCGTCTCATGGCCAGATCGGGCGGCGGGGCGCTTCTCATCGCAACGCAGCCTCACCATGTGTTTTTTTGCTGCGGATTTCGCAGCGCCCTCTATGACACGGACCCCCATCTGCGCATGGCTGTGCTTTTCAATGACAGGGATGTCGTTGTAATCGGCCACAAGGCGGATGCCTGGAGCGCCATCGCCGTCCTGCCCGAGGAGTGCGTCTATATCCCCTATGGACGATTTCATTTCGACGCGCCCGCGCATCCTTCCATCGGCAACGATCATGGCCGCTTCGAGCAGGCGCTCGCGACGGGACTGAGACAGCTTGCTGGCCGCAGCTGCAACGTGATGACCGATTCCAATGACGCGTTCTGTGATGGGCTTTTGAAAATGGGCTTTCAGCCTCAAGGGCGAGGCCTGCCATTGTTTACCGAAATCCGCGCCGTTAAGCAGGAGACGGAAATCGGGTTGCTGCGTCAAGCGTCCGCGCTGACCGAACGTGCTCTTCGTAACGCTCTTGCCAACTTGAAAGCCGGTGATACGGAGCTGGATGTGGAAGCGGCCATCACAGCGGAGATCATCCGCAGCGGCGCACGCCCTGGATTTGCTGTGGTGACATCGGGGGAGCGGAGCGCCCTCGTCGACTGTTATTCCTCACCACGCCCCATCGCTGGTAGAGATATTTTGCGCATCGATGTAGGCTGCACCTTCCACGGTTACTGGTCCGATACGGCCAGAACCGCCTTCGTTGGCGACCCTTCAGCCGAGGTGATTTCCGCCTTCCATGCTATATCGGCGGGAGACAGCCACGCCCGTGCCTCGGTACGGCCGGGCGTGAAGGCATCGGATCTGTTCCATGAAACTGTCGCAACCGTGCGCCATTCTGGCCTGCCGGATTTTCAGCGCCATCATGTTGGCCACGGCCTTGGGCTGGAGGCCCACGAATTTCCCACACTGGGACCAGACACTACCGAACTTCTTGCTGAAGGCATGGTCATTAATGTCGAGGTGCCGTACTACCGGCCCGGATGGGGCGGCATGATGACGGAAGACACCCTGCTGGTCACGCGGCACGGCAATGAATCCCTCACATCCCTTGATCGGCAACTTTACATCATTGCAGCTTGAACTTTCAGACTCTGCCGATCAGCGTGAAAGCGGCATCCACGAACCGATCTAATTCCTCGATAGTGTTGGTAAAACTGGGAGACAGGTGAATGCCCTGCAATGAGCGATCCTCGTCTATTTCGAAGGCTAGTACATTGATGTCGAATTCCTCGCGCAACTGGCGGGCAAATTCCTTGGGCTCCAGACCCTGGATGGTGAACGCTCCAAAACCCGTGGCCGGTTCAGCATCCACCACCGTCAGCATCTGGACTCGGTTTAGGGTACTCAGCGGCTTCATCCAGCGATCGCGCAGGTAGCGCAGCCTCGCCGATTTTTCCGCCTGGCCGATCCGCCGGTTAAAGGCCATCGCAACCGGGATCGTTGCCGGAAGCGCCTTGAAAAGCGTTCCCACCTCCTCGAATTTCTCGATCGAATCCGCCGGCTTGCCGCTATAGCTTGCCCAGATCGGCCATATGTTGGCGATCTTTTCCCGCCGCATGAACAAGAAACCAGTGCCGCGGGGGCCTAACATCCATTTGTGCAGCGATGTCGCGAAGGCGTCGCAGCCAAGATCATCTAGCCGCAATTCGATGTGTCCGGCCGAGTGGGCCCCATCGACGAAAGAGAATATCCCCTTGGAGCGCGCCAGGGCCGAGACCTTGGCTACGGGAAAGACCTGCCCCGTAAAGGCCACCACATGCGGGAAACTGATCAGCCGCGTCCGCGGCGTGATGGCGTCCGAAAAAGCCTTTAAATACTGTTCATCGCTGGCACGCCCGAAAGGAAGATCGACCAGTTTGAGCACAATGCCGTGCCGTTTTACCCGCTGCCGCAGGATCGCCAGGTTCGAATCATAGCACAGCTTGGTGGCGATCACCTCGTCACCGGCATTGAGGTCAAGTCCATTCAGCACGATGGCAACGCCTTCCATGGTGTTGCGCGTCACCGCGATCTGGTCGGCCGTGGTACCGAAATATTCGGCCAGCGCCTGCCGGGTCTCGGCGGAGGAGCCACTCTCCTTAAGCGTGTTGAACGGTTCATATTCGTCAAGTTCGTAGGATAACGACAGGTCGACGAGCGAGCGGATACGGTCCCGCAGTTCCTGCGGCGCGGGACCGCGGCGGGTATTCACCAGTTGAGTGAATTTATACATGGGTTCCAAGGAAGAGCGCACGGTGGCCCAATAGGCCTCGTCATCGGGCGCATGCCGGAGACCGTTGGTTGGCGATGCCCACGTCGAAACTTTCATACAACTGCTCCGATAGTTTGAGATAGGCCGATCCTTGGGTTTTCTTGCCCCGCAAAAATACAAGCCGCCGCATGGCCGGTTGACAGAGGCACCATTGGCGGTTGCGCTTCGGCACAGGCCTGAACAGCCAGGGGACACCTCGTGCGGAAACGGCAGCCCGAGGGCGGGTTGGTGGGGCTTGGAATATCGCCCTTGATTGCACTCAGCGTGCGCTTGGCGGCAATGCGGGGATCAGCGCTTGGAATTGAGGCTAGCAATGCCCGCGTGTAGGGATGGCCGGGGCGCTCATAAACATCAAGCGACGGTCCCTCCTCAGCGACTTTTCCGAGATACATGACATAGACACGCGTTGCCGCCTGGCGCACCAATGCCAGATCATGGGCAATGAAAAGACAGGCCACGCCAAGCTCCTGCTGCAGCCGCAGGAACAGGTTCATCACCTGCGCCCTGACCGAGAGATCGAGTGCGCTCACCGGCTCATCGCAAATAAGCACGCGCGGTTCGACCGCCAATGCGCGCGCAATGGCCACGCGCTGGCGCTGCCCGCCGGACAGCTCGCGCGGATAGCGTTCGTGAAGGGAGTCGGGCAGGCCCACCTGTTCCAGCAGCGTGCGGATGCGCAAGCGGAAACCGGCGGGCGACAGATCGCCCTTGATGGTCAGCGCTTCGGCCAGCGCCTCGCCGATGGTCTGACGGTCATTCAAGGACGCATAGGGATCCTGAAACACATACTGGATGGCGCGCCGCGTATCCCTCAGCTTGCGCCCCGAGAGGGTGGCCAGATCGACTCCATCCAGAAGAATGCGGCCGCTGTCGGGTTTTTCCAGGCCGACGATGGAACGTCCCAGGGTCGATTTTCCGCAGCCGGATTCACCCACGAGGCCGACGATCTCGCCGGGCTTCAAATCTATCGAAGCATCGTCCACGGCGGTGATCCATTTGCCGCGCTCCACGCTCTTGAAGCGCGTCACCAGATTTTCAACCCGCAACACATGTCCACCGCTCACGGGGCGCCTCCTTCCTGCCATTGCCCCAGAACAACGGGACAGGCAGCAATGACTGGTGGCGTCGGCGTGGCCAAGAGGGGTGGACGGCGGTTGCGGCATGTCTCGATGGCGTAGGCGCAGCGCGGGTTAAAGGCGCAAGCCTCGACCGGCCCGCCCAAGATGGGGGGAGCGCCGGGAAGACCGCGAAAGAGCGAGCCCGGCATATCTTCAGCACGGGGAATGGCATCGATCAGGCCGGTGGTATAGGGATGCCAGGGTCTTACCAGAACCTGGTGCACCGGCCCTTGCTCCACGATCCGGCCGGCATACATGACGGCGACTTTCGACGCCGTCGCCGCCACCACGCCCATGTCATGGGTGATCAGCACGATGGCCATGTGCAAGCGGCTCTGGATTTCCTTGAGAAGCTGCAGGATTTGCGCCTGTATGGTCACATCGAGCGCCGTTGTCGGCTCATCGGCGATCAGAAGCTTGGGTTCAGCCGCAATGGCGATACTGATCATGACGCGCTGGCGGAGGCCGCCCGAAAGTTCGTGGGGATATTGTTGCAGGCGCGACTCCGGGTCCGACATGCCCACGAGTTTCAGAAGCTCGAGCGTCCGGCTCTCCGCCTGCGTGGCGCTCAGGCCAAGATGAAGCTCGACGGTTTCCGCGATCTGGCGTCCGATGCGCCGCGCCGGATTGAGGGCGCTCATTGGATCTTGAAATATAAAGCCGATTGACTTGCCGCGAATGGAACGGAGTTGCCGCTCGCTGAGCTTGGTGATGTCCTGGCCGTCAAAAATGATCTGGCCGCCCGTTTGAACCGAAACGCCCGTCGGCATTAGGCCCAGCGGCGCGAAGTTGAGCACCGTCTTGCCGCTGCCGCTCTCCCCCACGATGGCGAGCGTTTCCCCTTGCGACACGTCATAGCTCACACCATCAACCGGCCTTACCGCGGCGTGCTCGGTAAACAGGTCGATGGTGAGGTCTTTCACCTGCAACAGGGGGATTGCCGTCATCGAATTCATGACCTCTTCCACAGCAGGGCCGTGGCGCGGCGTTGTTTCAGCACACTGGAAGACAGCAGCGTTGGAACCCGCTTGAGCGCTATGGCCTCACCGAGAAGATTGAACCCGACGACGGCACCCGTGAGCGCCAGTCCCGGGAGGATGACCTGGCGCGGCGACCACTCGAGCAATGGCAATGCATCGACCAGCATCTGCCCCCACTCGGGTGTGGGCGGCTGGATGCCGAGACCCAGAAAACTCAATGTGGCAATGGAAAGCGCCACAGCACCTGCATCGGCCGTCGCATAGACCAGTACCGCGCCCAGCGTGGATGGCAGCAGATGCATGAAATAAATGCGAAACGGATTGGCCCCCAGTACCCTCAAGGATTCCATATGCGGGCGGTTCATGACGTTCACCGCGACCGCGCGGCTGATGCGCGCGCTGCCCGGCCACCAGGCGAGTGCCATGGCCAGGATCATGTTCCAGTAGCCAGTGCCCAAAATTCCGATTACCGCCAGAGCCACGATCAGACTGGGCATCGCCAGCCCGACATCGACGATGCGCATGAGGATTTCTTCAACCCAGCCGCGCTTGTAGCCGGCGATGGTGCCGATCGTCACACCGACGGACAAGGCAATGAACAGCACCAGAACCATCCCCACCACGGAGGTTCTGGCCGAGACGATGAGCCGGCTGAGGGAGTCGCGTCCCAGATGATCGGTGCCGAACCAATGGACGCCCGAAGGTCCCTGGTTGGCGGACAGAAGATCCTGGATATTGGGATCATAGGGCGCAATCCACGGGCCCAAGGCGCCGAGAAAGATGAACACGCCCACAGCGAACAGCGCGAGCTTCGGCAGCTCGGCAAGATAGCTCAGGATTTCGCGGAGAATTCTCATGGTTCAGTTCTTCTGCCGCCGGAGTTTCGGATCGCTGAACAGCATGCCCACATCCACAATCAGATTGGTGGTGATGAAAAACACGATGAACAGCAGGAGACAGGCCTGCACCAGCGTGAAGTCGCGGAACTGCACGCCCATCAGGAAATAGTGGCCGAGTCCATGCCAGGCGAACAGCGGCTCGACCACGATTGAGCCGACCACCATGGCTCCCACTTGGGTTCCGAGCGCGTTGATATAGGTAGGAATGACATTGGGAAGTGCGTCGCGAAACAAAATGGCGCGGCGGCCGAAACCCTTGGCAGTGGCGGTAAGCGCGTAGGGTCGAGCCATCGCCTCTTCGAGGCCTACGCGGATAACCCGGCTTAATACGGCCGAGGGCAGCAGGCTGATGGTGAGGCAAGGCAAGATCCAGCTAGCAGGCCCCGCCTTGCCGAAGGAGGGAAGCCAGCCAAGCGCCACGGCGAAGCCATAGATGAGCATGGCGCCAACAAAGAACGACGGCGTCGATGCCCCCAGCAGTGCTGCTCCCCGGGTCAGATGGTCCGGCCAGCGCCCGGGCCACATGGCGCCCGCAAATCCGAACAGCGTGCTCAACACCAGCGCCACCGCGCCGCCGCCGGCGATCAGCGTTCCCGTGACGCCGATACGCTTGGCCAGGGAGGCGCCCACATCATCGCCGGTCCGGTAGGAAACGCCGAAATCTCCGGTGAATGCCCCTTCCAGCCAGTCCCAGTAGCGTTCGATAATCGGCTTGTTGAGGCCGAGCTCTTCCTCGATCCGGCGCACATCTTCCATTGTTGCGTTGGGACTCCGCAGCTCGGCAATGAGCTGTGCCACATTGCCGGGCGCGGAAACCACCAAAGCAAAACATAGAAGTGACGCCAGGACCAACAGCACAATGGAATTGCGCAGCCGGCGAAAGATGAGCGACAACACTGGATCAGCCCTCAGTCCTGCAACGAAATGCCTTCATAGGGCATATCATATTCCGTGGCGGGTGCTGCGAAGCCCTTGACCCGGGCCGAGTGCGCCCAGATCGTCGGCTTGTAGAGCACCGGCACCAAGGCGTCTTCCGCCTTGAGCCAATCGTACATTTTCTGCAACGCCGGTTCCGACTCCGCGCCGAAAGCCGCCATGGCGCCATTCACCAGCGGATCGAGATTGACCGGATCGAGAAAGACCTTGCCATCGACGCCGCTGTCATAGGTCGAAAGGAACAGGCCGACGATAGTGCCATAGGGTTCGTAGGGCGCGCCAAAGGTGAGGAAGAACGCCATATCGAATTTGCGCGCCGGAATGTCGCTGTGGCGCGAGGCGTGGTCGACAGAGCGGATTTTGATTTCAATCCCAGCCTCGCCCAGTTGCGACTGCAGAACTTCGCCCACGGCGCGGGAGCCTGCGATCTGCTCTTCGCTGACCACCAATTCGATGGACAGCGGCTTGCCGTCCTTCATCCGCACGGGCGATCCGGTCCATCCCGCTTCCTCAAGCAGTGCCTTGGCCTTTTCCGTATCCCGCGCCGGAGGATCAAAGCGGGTGCCCGACATGGGCACCGCCTCGGCGAATAGGCTGCCTGCCGGTTTTGCCAGGCCGCCATAGAGCACGGTGGCAATGGCTGCGCGGTCGAAGCCCAAATTAATGGCCTGGCGCACGCGCTTGTCTTTGAGCGCCTCGTTGCGTTCGCCGTTAAATCCCATGATCATGGTGGTGGTGCCTGATTCAACCACCACGGTCATGCCGGAGGATTTGAGTGTCTCGGCCTCCGTGGTAGACACGGGCGCTATGAATTCGCCCCCGAGGAGGTCGATTTCGCCCGCCCGCATGGCGGCAACACGGCTGCGCCCGTCGGGCAGCACCTTCAGTTCCAGCTTCGAGAAGGCGGGCTTGTCGCCCCAATAGCCGTCGAAGCGCTTGAACGCGCTGCCTTCATCGGAAGCGCTTTCCTCGATCCAGGGGCCGGTTCCAACGGGAGACTTGTATGCGCCATCCTCGCCCACGGCTTTCGGGCTGAGAAAGCGCACCGGGCGCACATAGGTCAGCTCGTAAAGCATGCCCGTGACCGGCTCCTTGAAGGCGATCTCGACATTATGGGGGTCGATGATGTTAAGGCCCGAGTAGAGCCGAACCACATTCATCCAGTTATTGTCTTCAACCGTGATCCAGCGCTTGAAATTCCATTCCAGCGCTTCGGCATTAAAGGGGGTGCCGTCCTGGAAGGTCACGTTCTCTCGGAGCTTCAGCGTCAGCTTCTTGCCGTCATCGGCAACCGTCCATTCGGTGGCAAGAGCGGGAAACAGCTCGCCATTGCGGCCATAGCCGATCAAGGGCTCGAACATCAGGTCCTGCGCGCCCCACAGGCCTTTGTATTTATGCGGGTCGAGATTTCCGGCAGCCTTAGAGATGCCCACGCGCAACGTATCCGTGGGTCCCGCGGCAAACGCCGTCAGGGAAAAGGCCGATAGCAGGCCACAAATCGCCGGAGCGGCGATGGTGTACTTGAGAAAACTTCTCCTAGATACAGTCATGGCTTCCTCCCTTTTCATTAGAATGCCCCAACCTTTTGGCGGGCGTTTATTGTCTAGACAATAAATCGCTAACACGGTTTTATTGTCTATGCAATAAAATTCTAAGGGGACACCAAGCCCTGAAATAGCTATGCCGTTATTGAAGTCTGTTCTGCATCCAGAATATAAGCACGGGGCAGACGGGTGGAATTGCCCGAACACCGGTCAACCGTCTCAGCAAGGATGGTTTCAAGCTTGGCAACGTCGGCGAGCTTGGCCCGAACGCTTTTCAAGATGACGAACGGCTACCTTTTGCACGTAAGGAACGGGACTTGCTAGCCCTTGCTCCCGACGGCACGACCATCCGGCACGTGTACCAAAGCGGATGTGGCGTGATCGGCAAAAACAGCCGACGGAATTGCAACGAGCATTGTAGCAGCAAGTAAAGCCCGAAACGTAATGGGGAACCTCCTATTGATCAGACAATTATAACTTCAATCTCATGCAACTGGTTGCTTTGCAGGGGGAGCCCGGTACGGGAGCGAGTTGCGCTCCCGCCCTTATGAGCAATGCGCTAGTTTGAAATGAGCAATGCGCTAGTTTGAAACGACGATCGTACCGATCATGCCGGATTCGAGGTGGCCCGGAATGAGACAGGCAAACTCGAATGTCCCTGCCGTCGTGAAACGCCAGACAAGATCGCCGTTTTCCTTTGCATGAAGGCGCGCCGAATTGGGATCGTCGTGCTCCATGTCCGGGTTCTTCTTCATTTCCTCGGCGTGAGCAACGATCTCTTCATGGGTGCCTAAGACAAATTCGTGATCGCTCTCACCGTGATTCTTCAGTGAGAAGCGAATCTGCTCACCTTTACGAATCTTAAGTCGCTTCGGCACAAACAGCATCGCCTCATCGGTTTCCTTCATAATGATGTTGATGACGCGACCGCTTTTAGCCGGGTCACCGGGCTCACCAAAGGCGTAAGTGTCCCCATGGGAATGCCCAGCATCCGCCAGCGCACTAGCACTCGATGCCATGACTGCTATGGCCGCAACGGCAATGCACTTGAATCTCATTTTGATGTTCCTTTGATTGTGTGATGGAGCTTAAAGTCGACGGCCTAAATCGTTTAGGCCGCCAACTTTTTACCTACGCAACTTACTTCGTGATCGTCGTGACGGTGATCGCGCCGTTTACCCGGTCGGCCGTGAATTTGACCTTGTCGCCCGGCTGCAAATTCTCAAGCAATGCCAGGTCCTGCACACGGAACACCATCGTCATGGAATCCATATCCAGGTTCGCTATTGGCCCGTGCTTAAGCGTGATTTTGCCCGCATTCGCATCGACCTTCTTCACTTCTCCGCTGACCATCGCGTCCTGAGCAAGTGCAGGGCCCGCGAGAGCCAAAATACTTGCAACGACTATTGCTAACTTACGCATGTCACTTCCTTTCGTTAATGTGGGTTTAGGTATTTTCTTCGTTAGTGGTTTGCGTGTTCTCCTTTTTTCTTGCCAGGCTTCACCACGTTGACTTCGACTTCACTTTTCGCCGATTGCTTGGAGCCGGACTCCCGGACAGTTGCGCCCGCCTGCTTCGCGTCGACTTCAAAGGCGACGGTGCCCTCAGGGTGTTTGAACCAGCCCGGATCCTTGTAATCGTTCGCAGCGATGCCTTCCCTCACCTTCACAACCGAAAACATCCCGCCCATCTCGACAGCACCGAACTGGGCGAAGCCCGTCATCATTGGTAATGTATTGTCTGGAAGCGGCATCTCCATTTCGCCCATTTCCGCCATGCCGGAGCCGCCCATTGGCATGTAGTCCGGCGCGAGTTGCCTGATTTTCTTGGTGGTTGATTTCAGGTCCACCCCTATCCAAGTCCGCACATCGTGGCCCATGGCGTTCATCGTGTGGTGCGACTTGTGGCAATGCACCGCCCAATCGCCCTCGTAGATCGCGTCAAACTCGTAGGCGCGCATGGCGCCCACCGGTATGTCGATCGTCACTTCTGGCCACCGAGCCTCGGGCCGAACCCAGCCCCCGTCCGTGCAAGTGACCTCAAAATCATATCCATGCATGTGGATAGGGTGATTGGTCATTGTGAGGTTGCCAACACGCACGCGTACCCTGTCTCCTTTTGCGCACACCAGGTGATCGATGCCGGGAAATGCGCGGCTGTTCCATGTCCACAAATTCTGGTCGAGCATGGTGTTGACCTTTGGCACGTAGCTTCCAGGCTCAATGTCGTATGCGTTGAGCAGGAAGACGAAGTCGCGGTCGACCCGCATATATTTCGGGTCCTTCGGATGAACCACAAAGAAACCCATCATGCCCATCGCCATTTGCACCATCTCGTCCGCGTGCGGGTGGTACATGAACGTGCCGCTCTTCTTCAGCTGAAACTCGTACGCGAATGTTTTGCCCGGCTTGATGTGGGGTTGCGTCAGGCCGCCAACACCATCCATGCCGCAAGGGAGAAGCTGGCCGTGCCAGTGAATCGTGGTGTGCTCGGGCAACTTGTTGGTGACAAAAATGCGCACCTTGTCCCCCTCGACGGCCTCGATTGTCGGTCCTGGTGACTGCCCATTATACCCCCACAGGTGCGCGACCATGCCCGGGGCGATCTCCCGTATCACCGGTTCGGCAACGAGATGGAATTCTTTCCAGTCGCCATTCATGCGCCATGGCGCTGTCCAACCGTTGAGCGTGACCACGGGCTGGTAGTCGGGGCCCGTCGTGGGGAAGAGCGGCGGCTGCATGGTTGCCTCCGTCATGGTCGCTGCTTCCGGTAGGGCGGCCGCCTGGACCCGGCCCGAAACGGCCGTCGCGCCAATGAGTGTTGCTGCGGCACCCGAGGCGCCAAGAAAGTTTCTGCGTGATATTGACATAGTCTGTTCCCCAATGTTTCAGTGAGCTGCCTCGCCGCCTTCGGCTATCGCCAAGCTGGAAGCTTCGCCCCCGCTTCCTCCACCAAACCCACCAATAATCGTGGTTTGGAAATCGACACTCGCCAGGAAGAAGTCCCGCTTTGCCTCAATGGCAGCAACGTTGCTGTTGATGCTCTCGCGCGATGTAGTCAGCAGATCGAAAACGTCAATTAACATTCCATTGTATTCGAGTAGCGCCTGCTCATCGATAATTGTGCGCAATGGGAGGACTTGATTTCGATACTGGCGTGAGATGTCGTAGGTTCCGCGGTAAGCCGTGTAGGACTCTCTCACTTCGGAACGCGCATTGACCGCCATCTCCACCAAACGATTGACGGCTTGCATGTATGTTTCGCGGGCTCGCCGTGTCTTTGTCTTGCCGAAATCCCAAATTGGGATCTGTATCTCGAGCTCAAACCCTACAGGATGCGACCGCTCAGTCACGCCCTCCTCCTTGACCCTTTCGTAATTCGCGAGACCTGCGAGATCGAGCACGGATACCAGACGAGTTTGTTCGGTGAGACCGAGGGACTTCGCAGTTACGTCCAACTCAAGCCGCGCTGCGATGAGATCGACGCGCTTGCGGATTGCTTCTGCTTCAAGTTGCTCAGAAGACCGAAGTTTCCCGGGTAGATTGGGCAACTGGCTAGGTAGCTTATAATTGATGTCTCCGCCCCATAGACCCGTCAGGCGGGTAAGCCGTTCCCGGCTACCTCGTTCCTCGAGGCGGGCGCGTGCCACTTGGGTGGAAACTTCGGCATAAAATGCACCAGCCCGAGCTTGCGTAAGTTTGGTCGCAGCGCCGGTTTCTCCCAGCTTGCGCGACAGGTCGGCGGCAACCTCAGCTGTTACGCGAGCTCGCTCGAGGAATGCAGCAGTCTGTCTGGCTGCCACTGCCCGGTAGTAAGCTCGACGCACTTCCGCGGATAGGCGGAAGGTGGCTTCGATGGCCCGGTACTGCGCCGCCTGAATTTGCTTCTCGGCGATTTCGCGCCGCTTTTGTAAAGTGAACAGAGAAAGCAGGCTCGCGATTAGGCGCCGTTCAATTTCGAGGCTCCCAGGTGCCGTGATCCGCTCTATGGAAAACGTGGGAACCGGAGGTAAACTCGCTTCCACAAAACTCGCTTCTGAAATGCCGAGCGCGTTGTATTCCGCCTGCAGCCCACGGTTATTGAGCAAGGCAATCTGGACGGCGGAGTCTGCCGTCACGGATTTGCGCAACACGGCGGCCACTCGCGCTCTTGCAATGGACGCGTCTGCCTCGGACTCTATCTTCAACGGGCGGTAATCGAGATCCGCCGCGACACGTGAAGACACCGTGGCCATCCCTCCATCCGGCGATAGCGTTGCGCACCCCGAAAGAAGTGCCGTCAGTAACCCAAGCGCGATGAATTGCTGAGGGTTTCGAGCGCGAAAACCGGAATTTCGCAGCGGCCCCATCATTCGCCCTCCTCCTTGGGAGCCACCTGGTCGTTCTGTTCAAGCCATGGCTTTGGCTCCACAGGGCGATAAACCGTGGTTCCGGCGGTCACTGGCGCATACTTAACAGGCTTGGCTCGGGCTGAAGTGCTACTGGGGTCCGTACCGGAGACGATTGCGGGCGGCGAACTTGCGGTGCAAGCCGCAAGCATCATCACAAATGCTATGGGCAGGAAGAATTTCATGACGGCCTCGATAAAATCTCGATTGATAGCTCTCGGCACCATTCAAAGGTGCGGGTGAAGCTAGCCCGGGGTTCGCACCTTGCGGATTGTCCGGGTGAGGCTGATGACTATTCTGGATTGACGACCGCTCAAAGCAGCGGAAATCACAGAATCGTATCAACCCGTCAAAGACTCAATCGGTCTTGGAGGCCTGTCGTGAGGAAATTGGTCAGTTGCGCGAACAGAATCTGACACCCGTATGGGCATTCGCGATGCAACTACCGATGGCAAAAAATCAGGCGCATGAGAAGAAATCACAGCGCCCCCGCAAGCAAAGGCACAACAACCGCTCGCGGAATTGTCAGAATGGTGTTTGCTGGCCGAGCTTGCGTCCGCATCGAGCGCAGTCTGCTGATATGCGTGATGTTGATGGTCGATAGCATCCTTCGCGATGCTGCCCACCACACTGTGAGAGGTGCCAAGATGAGACGGTTTGGCGGCATGCACAGCGCTTAACGCCACGTTCGATGTAACGAACGCGAGCGTTGTTATCAAAATCATTATGCATCGTGCAAAGGATACCATATGTGGCGCGAATAACATTCTCTCCAAATTAAATCAATCCAAAAGGCTGTTCAACGCCGCAACATAAAGTGAGTGCTGCCTTAACGATCGGTTAACAGCTGCCCTTTCAAAGCCACAATTTGATTCTTGCGAAGAAAAAGGCCGATCATTTCGGGCCACCGACCGAGGATGCGGCGCCTAAGTCGCGTTAAGTACAACAGAGTTCTCCGATCTCTCTTCGACAAAGCTTGTTGGCCTTCACGTCCGGGTGTCGATTCAGAAGTGGAAGACGGCTTATCCGTGCCTGCTGCCAGATGAACTGGCTAAGCCCACATCTGAGTATTTTGCACACCTCTCCAGCGCAATTCAGGTTTTTATTCAGGTATGTGAACCCTACGTTGCGCCCGTAAATTGTGCCTGAGATGATGGCTAGTGGTGAGCACGCGTGAAGGAGAAAGAAACTGAAGGACATCAATGCCAATCAGTATGTAGGGGTCACCGCCACTTCTTCCGCCACAAAATAGCCAGCAGAACGGATTCCTAGTGACGATCTTCATATAACTAATTGAAAACGTTTTTAGAAACTGGTGGGCGGTACAAGGATCGAACTTGTGACCCCTACGATGTCAACGTAGTGCTCTACCGCTGAGCTAACCGCCCACTCTCTGAAGCCGCGCCCGTATAACGGCAACACAGGAGGCGTGCAAGCATCAAGCCGCCATCATGCGGTCGACTTCGGCCACGAGATCGCGGAGATGGAAAGGCTTGGAGAGGACCTTGGCGTCCTTTGGGGCTTTTGAATCCGGGTGCAGCGCCACGGCCGCAAAACCGGTGATGAACATGATCTTCAGCGACGGATCGAGCTCGGCGGCGCGTCTCGCCAATTCAATGCCGTCCATCTCGGGCATGACGATATCGGTGAGCAGCAGATCGAAGGTCGTTTGCTTGATTTCCTCAAAGGCGCTGGCGCCCTCGGCGAACGCGGTGACCTGGTGTCCGGCTTTTTCCAGCGCCTTCACCAGAAAGCGCCGCATGTCGTTGTCGTCTTCTGCCAGGATGATCTTTGCCATGGTTTGGGACATTATATGAGGTTTTCCCCAGGGTTTGTGAAACCGCCCGTCATTCATGTCTTATTAGGTCCCATGAGTAAATGCCCCGTGAACCTTAGGCCCCTGTGGACAGTTTGCACCACGGATGGATAGTATGAATATGAAGCCAAGGAATCGGGGATTTATGGGAGATCGTGCCGCGGCGAGACCGTATGAAATCCTGACGCCTCGGGTGTGGTCGGCGCCTGTGGTTTTCAATTCTCCCCACAGCGGGCGGTGGTACGGCGAAGATTTCCTGCGTCTGAGCCGGTTGAGCCCCGCGGCGCTCCGCAAATCCGAGGATTGCTACGTCGATGAGCTGTTCATGGGTTGCCTCGCCCATGGGGCACCCATGCTGCGCGCCCACGCGCCGCGCAGCTATATCGATCTCAATCGCGAGCCCTATGAACTCGATCCCCGCATGTTCGCGGGCGATCTGCCGGGTTATGTCAACAGCAACTCACCGCGCGTCGCAGGCGGCCTTGGCACCATTCCCCGGATCGTGGCGGAGGGCGAGGAGATTTATCGCGGGCGTCTCGCTTTCGCCGAAGCCTTGTCGCGCATCGAGCGCATCTATCTTCCCTATCACCGGACGCTGGCGGCATTGGTCGATGAGGTTCAGAAAAACAACGGATCGATGCTGCTGATCGACTGCCACTCCATGCCCTCGAGCGCCCTAGCCCATGTCGCGCCGGAGCCTTTCGGGGCCATCGATGTCGTGCTGGGAGACCGCTTCGGCGTATCCTGCGATGAGGCGGTTACGTGTATGGTGGAAAAGCATCTGGTGGCTAATGGACTTCGCGTCATGCGCAACAAGCCCTATGCGGGGGGCTTCATCACCCACACTCATGGCGCACCCGCGCACGGCCGGCATGCGTTGCAGATCGAAATCAACCGCGCCCTTTACCTCAACGAAACGACCCTGGAAAAGCGACAGGATTTTGCGGCTCTCGAACAGACGTTAACATCCGTGGTTGCCGCCCTTCTGCCCGAAGTAGAGGCTCGATTCTCGCCCCGCCGGCTCGCGGCGGAATAAAAAAAGGGCCGATGCACCAAGGTGAACCGGCCCAAGTAAGGGGAGGAAACGCCCAGGAAGGGCATGCGAGACATCTCTGCCTCACGAGAGCTATTTGGCAGTGCAACATGTCATGTTCAATATCAAACTTGAGTTTTTTTATCAGATACCCGGTTTTTCTCACCAACGTTATCTAACCTTTTGATATTATTAACGTACCTAGGCTGCATAATCCCATGCAGATTTCGCATGTCGGCCTGTTGCAGCGCACCAACGAGCCTAGCTTGAGAGTTTTGCGCGGCTCCTCTAGGACTGCCCGATGGCAAACCCAGATTGGCAAGACCTGACGCGCTTTGCGATTGCTCTCGCCGAGGCGGCCGCCAACGAAATCCTTCCCCACTTCCGGCGCAACGCCCCAATCGACGTAAAGGCTGGGCCTCTGTGGGACCCCGTCACCGAAGGGGACCGGGCAGGCGAGCGGGTCATCCGCAAGATGATCGAGGAGCGCTATCCCGGACACGGCATCAACGGCGAGGAATATGGGATAAAGGAAGGCCGCTCGGGCTTTACCTGGATTCTAGATCCGGTGGACGGCACCCGCTCTTTCGTCTGCGGCATGCCCACCTGGGCCACTCTCATCGGCTTGAACTTCGAGGAAAAGCCCGTGGTCGGTTTGATGAACCAGCCGTTCGTGGGCGACATGTTTTACGGCAACCCGGAAGGGGCCTGGCTCAACCATCGTGGAACCACCCAGGCGATCCGCACTCGGACGGGTGTCCGGCTTGCCGCTGCCACCCTCGGCACCACGGCGCCCGAGCATTACCGCCAGGATACAGGTTTCGAAAGGTTACGGAAAACGGCCCAGCTGACCCGCTATGGCGGGGATGCCTATTTCTTCGCGCTGATGGCGGCAGGCCATATCGACATCGCCATGGACGCCAATCTGCAAGCCTACGACATCGCTCCCCTGCTCCCCATCGTCACGGGCGCTAGCGGCGTCTATGCGGAATGGACGGGCAGCGATGCCACGAAGGGCGGCAACGTCATCACCGCGGGTTCGCAAGCACTGCTCGATGAGGCCCTTGCGGTGATGAGAGGATAAAGTTCGTCAATCGTCCCGGTACACGCGCTCGCGGCGTTCGTGGCGCTCCTGGGCTTCGATCGAAAGCGTGGCGATCGGGCGGGCGTCGAGGCGCTTCAGGCTGATGGGTTCGCCCGTTTCCTCGCAATACCCGTAAGTGCCGTCGTCGATCCGCTTCAGCGCGGCATCGATCTTGGCGATGAGCTTGCGCTGGCGGTCGCGGGTGCGCA
>JBGTNZ010000105.1:0-3699 GCA_041742805.1 Aestuariivirga sp. | reverse complement strand
GGCGACCGCGATCATGCCGGCCGGCGGTTCTGCGCCGTCATCCGGGCCGCCGAGCAGCGACTCGGGCACACTGAAATAGCGCGCCAGTTTGCGTCGCTCGTCCTCTTTCAGGCGGCGCGGCGTCCCGCGGCGGATGAATTGCTGGATGTAGGCCGGATTCTTGCCGAGCAGGCGCGACAGTCCGGCGAAATCTTCCCCACGCTCCGCACATAGGCGCTCCAGCACCTTTCTTGGATCATTCGGCATGAACGCGGCATAAACCATAGGATATACCCTAGACAAGTGGCGTTATTATACTTGGCATACCCAAGTGAGTAACGGCGCGGCGGCTGTCCGCTCAATGGTCAGTGGGTATCCGAGCCGAATTTGGGGTGCCAAACCGTTAGTCATGCTCCAGGCTTTCTGTGACGATTCGCATTCCAGCCACCGGGACAGGCCGCTATTTCTCGCGGCATATGTGCTGGACGCGGAAAGCTGGATCAGATTTTCGGACGCATGGGACGCGATACTGCGCGCACCGCCCGCAATCGACTATTTCAAAATGGTCGAGGCGACCGGTCGCCGGGGGTGTTTTGATGGCTTCTCCGAGACGGATCGAAACAAGAAGGTTTTTGCCTTAGCGAACGTAATCAAAGAGTTCGGCCCGTGGTGTTTCAATGTCCGCGTTAACACCGTCGAATTTGAGAGCATCCTTAAGCCTTACGCACCGCCGCCGTTTCGGACGCCCTATTTCGCGCTCTGCTACGCCATCATGCATGGGATCGTGAGCCTTCATGAGGGCATGCAAATGCGCGAGCCATGCGAGTTCATTTTTGATGATCACCCGGGCTTAGCGGCGAAGGTCTTACCCATTTTTGATTTCATGCTGGATGAACGGCCAGACTGGGCGAAACTGATTGCGGGAAAGCCGTCCTTCAAAGACGACAAAACCGTGCCGCCCCTTCAGGCCTGCGACATGCTGGCGTGGGCCATTAGGCGAACGAAAGAAGGCGTCGCGGCGAAGGATTTTGACGGGCTTATCGACAAGATAGCCATCAAAGAACTGCACTTTGCCAACGATGTCTCAAAGGAAACCATGGAGAGCGTTGCTGAGATGTGGAAACAGAATTTCCCGGACGCGGGCGAGATGCACAAACGAGATTGGGATGCGATGATGGTGCGGCTGCACAATTCGCGGGCGCTCGCGATCTGGATGGCTAGCCGCTAGCGCAGCCTACTCGCCTTTAGGATTGATCGTCGCGGTCCCGTTCACTTGGGCTGAGCCGTTCGTGCTGGCGGCATGAATGAGCGTGTCGAGCTTGCCGTCGATCTGCTCATATTTGAGGTCCATTGCCTGAATTTGCCTCGCCTGCACCATGTGGGCCTCTTTCGCGCCAAGCACTTCATCGGCGAAACTGGAAGTCACCGCGCCGCCTGTATCAAAGGCCGCCCAAAAGATTGCGAGGATGGAAAGCAGGATTGCCCCGAACCACGCCAGATTGGTCCGGATTGCCTTTGAGACGGCTTCGGTTTCAGGGCGGCGCTTTAGATCCGTGTCGAGGTCGCCAAGGCCGCGCTGCAAATCAACCACGGCTGAGTCCAGTTTGCCGCCCAGTATCTGCAGTTCTGCACGAATAACTTGGTCGCGGACCTCCAAGTGCTCCCCAAGGGGCACCATAGTTTTTTCAGGGGCGTCCACTGCCATACGGGTGGTATATATGTTCATTGTTGAAACTTTCACAACAAAAAGCCCGCACAAGGCGGGCTAGGTGAACCAAGATATGGGCCGCTAGGTGGCCTTTTGCCGTGCCTTACGGACAAGTTTATCCAAAGCCTCGTCCGCGTCGGTGAGGCTTAGTTTTCCATCCTTCACGAGCTTTCGGGCGTCCTTTTTGAATCGGGCGCTCTGCTCGGCTTGCGTCTCGGGGTTCTTTTTCGGCGGCATCAGGCTCTCGCACCAATTGTTTGATAGGTAAGGCGCTTGCCGACGATACCACGCAACATGGCGTTGGCGCGATCCTCGTCGTTGCAGCCGGTCGCCTCGCGGTTGCTGTAGCGAAACTCGAACTCCGCCAGATAGCGGTGCAGATGCTTCTCGGCACAGAATTGATAGACGCCGCGCATCCCCCGTTTGAAGATGCTGAATGCACCCTCGACGGTGTTGGTAGTAATATCGCCACGCGCATATTCGCGGTTGTAGTGATGCACCGCGCCATGTTCCGCGAACTCACGGCCAATCTTGCGATACATGACATGCTCGTCAGTCATCAGGCGGGCTTCGCGTGATAGGTTGGCAAGCACGATCCCTTGGATTTCCTTGCCGCCATCGACATGAAAAAAGCGGCTCTCGCCAGTGTTGCGATCGATCAGGCCAAGCACAGTCATCTTGTGGCCCCAACCGCCCTTAGGAGTGGCCACGCCAGCCTTGCGACCAATGTAGGTTTCATCGACTTCAACCGCGCCGCCACCCTGCCCGAACGGGGTGAAACCGCCGCCGCGCATGGCCTCACGAATGCGGTGCGACATGAACCAAGCGGTTTTAAGGGTGACTCCCAAGGTGCGGTGAAGCTGGTTGCTCGAAATGCCCTTCTTGCTGCCCGCGACAAGGAACATCGCCTGCAACCAAATGTGCAGCGGAACGTGGCTGGCTTCAAAGATGGTGCCCATGCGGACGGTGAACGGCTTGCGGCACTGGTAGCACTTGTAGAGGCCCTGACGGGTGGACTTGCCAGCCATCTTGCTGATGCGCTCGACACCACCGCAATGCGGGCAGGTCGGGCCTTCCGGCCACACGCGCTTTTCGACGTATGCGAAGGCCGCTGCCTCATCGTGAAAGTGCTTTGCTGAAAGTGCCGATGCCATGTTCGTTTCCCTCTGTGGAAACGGTCTAGGCTAGGGCGTTGGGTATGTCAAGTATAATAACGCCAGACAAGTAGGAATTGCGTTGGAAGAACCTGAGTGCCGAGTCGTTTTTGCAGCCTTGGGGTTCCCACCGTGCACATTCTGAGAGAGATTGAAATTTTCCTGCGTTCATCGGGGGTGCCGGCAACACGATTTGGACGCGACGCCGTCAATGATCCGCGCTTCGTGTTCGACTTGCGACGGGGGCGTGAACCGCGACCACAGACGATCGCCCGCGTGGTCGACTTCCTGGAGGACGTCCGATGATGAAGCTGGCGATTTCGGCCGCCGCCGCCGGCCTGCTCCGGGCCTTGCTGGCGAGGGCGGGCGTGGATCGAAATAGGATATTGCTTAGCGATTTTCGATCGACCGACTGGAATTCGCTCACCTTCGCCGGGGAACGCCATGAGATCGCGCTTCGGATCCCGGGGCCGGGCGCTACGGCGGTGGCGGCCTTGCTGGTCGATGGTCTCGAGGATGCCGATTTCGCCATCCCCGGGCAGATCGTCGCCGATATCGCGCTTGCCCGTCCGCCCGCTCCTCAGCCCGATGGCGCAATCACGCTCGAGATCGAAGCGCTGACGGTGGCCGAGTGAGGCTCACGCCTGGCGTAGCGAGCGGCGCAGTTCGGCCAGCGCTTCGCTCAATGCGTCCGATGCGTCGCTGGGCTCCTCCGCACTACCGCCGCTCGCCAGATGGCGGTCGATGCGCTGCTTGAGCTGGCCCGCGGTCGGCATCCGGCCGGCGGCGAACAATTGTACCACCCGCGAATCGGGCGCCGGCGCGGGCAGCGCATCGTCGAGCAGCAATTCGGCCACC
>JBGTNZ010000104.1:0-3424 GCA_041742805.1 Aestuariivirga sp. | reverse complement strand
CGCTGATACGATGGTCATGGGCGGAAAGGCGCGCGCCACCTTTCGCTTCGGCAATTGCTGGATCGAGCCCTTGCCGGGCTGGACTCGGCGTGTGCTGTCGCGGCGCCCGCGGCGGGAGGTTTCAGGGCTGGATGTTATGGTATCGAGTTCGGCCACGGGTCATTTTCCTTTGTCACGATAGGCAGCGAGCGATGGGTCGGCGGCGACTTGCTTTGCCAGCCACTCTTCGAATCTCTTGATCTTGGGTTTCAGGCGGTGTTCGGCGTTGCAGACGAAATACCAGTTATGACGATGCGGCACCCGGAGCGGAAACGGGTGGACCAACCGGCCCGTCTTGATTTCTTCCGTCACGAAGGGGCCGCTGGTCATGGCGACCCCGCGCCCTTCGATGGCCGCTTCCTGCGCCAGGATATAACTATCGATGGCCAGGCGATCGGACAGCGCGATCCCGTCGATGCCCGCGGCCTCCAGCCAGAGGTGCCAGTCCTCCTCGGCTGTATAAACATAAAGAAGCTTGTGTTTCTTCAAGTCCTGGGGCGTCTTGAGCGCGTTGGGGCCCTTCATGAATTGCGGCGCGCAGACGGGCGTCAGCCAGGAGTGGAACAAGAGCCGATAATAATGATCAGGCGAGCGATTACGCGCCAGAATGAAACCAACATCGACATTTTTCTCGTCGAAATCCCAGTCGAAATGCGAGGTTGAAAGCCTGATCTTCATGTCCGGAAAGCGGCGCTCGAAATCATGGAGGCGGGGGATCAGCCATTTGAGCGCCACCGTCACATACACTTGAACGGTGAGTTCATTGTCCGAGGCAGTTGGCCTGAGCGCGCGAGTTTGCGCTTCGATCTGGTCGAAAGCTTCGCGCACCGGGGGAAAATAAGATTGGCCAGCCTGGGTCAGTTCGGCGCGCCTCGCATCACGGCGGAAAAGCTGCACCCCCAGGCGCTGTTCAAGCAATTTTACCTGATGGCTCACCGCCGAACGGGTGACGCTGAGCTCGCCCGCGGCAAGCCGGAAACTGCCGAGACGCGCCGCCGCCTCAAAAGCCGTTAAAGCGCGGAGCGGCGGAAGTTCGCGCCTAGCCAAGATTCTTCACCATGGATGTTTCACTCGCGCTATTATCACAATTGAATTCGGGGAGTTAACGCCATAGTAGCACCAGGGGCGGCGCTTTAGGTGATTTATTTTCACCGTCGATCTGCGGTTATAGGCCTTTGCAAGTCTATCCCAAAGCCGCGGGCGGGGTCCTTCGCGATTGCCCAATTACATGAAGTAGCGTGCCCATGACAATGAATACCCCGCCAACATAAGTGTGGGTAGAAAACATTTCATGGAGCAACAGGGCGGCGAGGAAAGCACCCCACAAAGGCTCAGTGGTGTAAAGGAATGCAGTCGTAACGGGATTCATGTATCTTTGGAAAAAAATGGATATGCCTGTCGGCACGACAGTTGTGATCAGGCCGACATACGCTGCAAGTAAATAAACAGCGGTCGTTTGATCGGTCAAGCCATGGAGGCCGATAGTTGAAGCGGTGATGCCTGCTCCCAGCACCGACATGGTAAGCAGTTCAACGGCGAAGATGGACCATATGTCGGCTGAAACATCTTTTGTAGCCCACTCGGTCACAAAAATGTAGACTGTGTAGGCAAAGGCAGCGGCAAGGGCAAAGGCATTTCCCACCATCCGGTCTCCCAGCGCCGGCAATACCAGGGCGACGCCTACGGATGAAATAAGCCCGCCGAACCATGTCCATGATTTCACTGGCCGCTTGAGGAACAAAAACGCTATCCCCGCGGCAAAGAGACCGTTTAACGCTGGAAAGAAAGCTGTCTCCGTTGCGGTGGTGAATGACAGTGCCACGGAGCTTAAAATCACGACTGCGTATAAGCTTAAACCTGCCGCGATTCCTCGCAACAGATCGTTTTTTACAAAACGGTTTCGTCTCACCCATAGGATGCAAACTGCTATGGGTAATGTTGTAAGCAGTTCAAGGGTCGAAAATAGAAGCGGGTTGGTCTCGGCAATTCCAGGTTTTGCAGAAACATAAAATGACGCCCATAAAAGGGGGTTCAGCGAAAACGCCAAAATTGCCAGCCGGTTCATGGCATGCGTTCGCCCTTCGGGGCTAAACCAAGAATTAACAGTGGCTCTCCTGTACTGAAGTACTCCATCCATTCGTTGACGATGCGCTGTGTGTATATGTTAGGGATTTCATGCATATGCATTTGTTTTCCAATTCACCAAAGCAGCGTCTTCATGCATGGCGAACCAATAATTTTTATCTTTCGAGGCGTGAATGGGGCACAGTTTACGGGAGTCCGTTCGACTTGCAAATTTCGAGATGGTTTGCAACGCCAATCCTTGCCAAGCTCTCGCGGATTGATGAAATAGATTGATCCGCTTTTGCCGATCAACCTCCCACACTTCTTCCGATCAACTTCTGATGAACTTTTGAAACCGCTTGACTGCCTGCGCGAGAGTTGGGTGATTTATTTTCACTAAGACTCTAAGAATATAGGCCTTTGCCTGCCGGGCCCAAGCAGCGGATAATGTGTCAAACGGAGTATTCGGCCATGAGCATCGTTGAGGATCTTTCCCGCCGCCGCGGCGGACGAGAAGCCCGCAAAGCGCTCCGCTCACGCCCCATTCCCATGGCCGAAGCCGCCGTCCGCCCGGGCATGGAGGGTGGCCGGTACAGGCCCCTCGCCGATCTAGATATGCAGCGCATCCATGAGACGGCGCTCAAACTTCTGGAAACCGTGGGGCTGGGTCAGGCCATCCCCTCCTGCATCGAGGCCATGACGGCGCGCGGCTGCTTTATGAATGCCAAGGGCCGGCTGTGCATCCCGCGTTCGCTGGTGGAAGATACGCTGGCAAGCTGCGCCAGAAATTTCGTGTTGCACGGACGCGACGCCAGGCACGATATGGAACCGTCGGGCAACAGGGTTTATTTCGGAACGGCAGGAGCCGCCGTCTTTATCGTCGAACCGGAAACCCGAAGCTACCGCGAGTCCCTTCTCGCCGATCTCTACAATGCCGCACGTATTGTCGACACCTGCGACCACATCCATTTCTTCCAGCGGACCATCACCCCCCGCGACATGCTCACCGGGCACGATCTCGATATCAACACCATGTATGCCTGCCTTGCCGGCACTCAGAAACATGTGGGCACCAGCATGGTGGCGGCGGAACATGTGGAAGAGTGCCTGCAAATCCTTCATGTGATCGCCGGCGGTGAAAGCCGGTGGCGCGAGCGCCCCTTCGTCTCGCAATCCAATTGCTTCGTCGTGCCGCCCATGAAATTCGCCGAGGACGCCTGCCGCTGTCTGGAAGTGGCGGCGCGCGGCGGCATGCCGGTGCTTTTGCTCTCGGCTGCGCAAGCCGGCGCCACCTCGCCCGCCGCACGTGCCGGCACCGTGG
>JBGTNZ010000103.1:0-3498 GCA_041742805.1 Aestuariivirga sp. | reverse complement strand
CGCTATGTCGCCGATTTCGTCGGCAAGTCGAATTTCTTCGCCGGCCCCACCGAAGGCACCGTCATCAGCGTCCGGCCCGAACTCGTCGAGATCGCCGCGAATGAGGCTATCCTGCCGGAAGGGTTGAGCGCATATTTCGCCGTTAAGATCCTCAATCGCATATTCCTCGGCGAGACCACGGAATATCGCGTGGTCCACGACAGGCTTGGAGAGTTCATGGTGCTGGCGCCGCGCAAGTCGGAGCGAAACAGCGGCATTTTTGAAATCGGCGATATGGCTGCGGCTGGCTGGCGGCCGGAAGCGGCTCTCGTGCTTGCCGCCACTTAAGAACATCAAAAGATAACAGGGAGAACCACCATGACGAAGGACAAAACCATTCTTACACCCCAGCAATTTATCGATGAACTAAGGCGCTATCAAAAGGGCTCCGTATCGCGCCGCCATTTCCTCGGCGTCACGGGACTTGGCCTGGCTACGGCGGTGCTCGGCGGGGCCATGCCCGGCCTTCGCCCGCGCACAGCCCGCGCGGCGCTATCGGGCACGGTGAACTTCACCACCTGGCCGAATTATTTCGCCCAGGAAAATCTCGATAAATTCACCAAGGATACCGGCGTCAAGATAAACGTCTCAATCTTCGGCTCCAACGAGGAAATGCTGGCCAAGTTGCAGGCGGGATCCACGGGATGGGACGTGTTCGTGCCCACTAACTACACCATCTCCACCTATAAAGAACTTGATCTCATCGAACCGATCGACCTCAAGATGCTTCCGAACTACGACGCGTCGGCACAGGAAGCGCGCTTTGTCGAGCCGGGCACCATCGATGGCACCGTCTATGCCGTGCCCAAGGATTGGGGGACGACGGGCTATGCGATCAACACCAAGAACGTGACGCAAAACCCCACGAGCTGGAAGGAATTCTGGGAACTCACGCAAGGCCCGCTCACCGGCAAGGTGATGGTCCATGACTATCAGCTCACCACCATCGGCAATGCGCTCAAGTCCTTCGGATATTCCTTCAATTCCAACGCCGAGAAGGAGTTGGCCGAGGCCGAGAAGCTCATGCTGGCGGCGAAGCCTCACCTCTTCGGCATCGATTCCAACTATCAGCCGTTCATGCGTAACGGCGATGCGTGGATGACTGTGTGCTGGACGGGCGATGCGACGCAGATGCATCGGGATATTCCGGAAATCCAATATATCATCGGCAAAGAAGGCGGCGAGATCTGGAGCGACTTCTACGCTGTTCCGAAGGGCGCGCCCAATCGGGAAGCGGCCTACGCGCTGATAGATTTCCTGCTGACGCCGGAGATCAACGCCATCGAAGTCAAGGCGCACGGCTATCCCTCCATGGACTCCCGCACCAACAAGCTGGTGCCCAAGGAAATGCTGGAGAACCCCATCCTCTATCCCGCGGCGGAAGCGCTTTCGCCGCTTGAGTTTGGCGCGGCTGAAACGCTCACCAACCCCTTGCGCGCTGAAATCATGGCGCGCTTCAAGGCGGCCTGATTTATTTGAACGACAGGCACTCCCGCATCGTCACGGCATTATTGCTTGCGCCTGCGGGGGTGTTCTTCTTTTTCTTGCTTATCCTGCCCCTGGCCGTCGTGCTGGTTTATTCCTTTGGCGCCCGCGCCGAGGCGGGCGGTTAAGAGACCGCATTCACCTTCGACAATTATTTGAATCTGCCCGCCCGCGGCAAGGCGTTTTTCAATACGCTGACACTCGCCCCCTTCGGCACGCTGCTCACCGCCCTCTTCGCCTATCCCATGGCCTATTTTCTTGCCGTAAAAGTTTCACCCCGCTGGCGCGTCACCATGCTCGTTCTCGTCATGGCGCCGTTCTGGACCAGCCAGCTGCTGCGTTATTACGCCTGGATATTGATTCTTGGCGCCAAGGGAATTCCTTCCTGGCTCTCCTGGATTGGCATCCATGATGTCCGCATCATCAACACGCCGTGGGCCGTTCTTATAGGCGCCGTCTATGGCTTTCTGCCGCTCATGGTCCCGCCAATCTATGTCAGCCTTGAAAAGCTCGACAAGCGCCTGTTGGAAGCCTCCGCCGATCTAGGAGCCACTCCCTGGAAAAGCTTTCTGCAGATAACCCTGCCCATGTCGCTGCCGGGCGTGGCCATGGGTTCCATGCTGGTCTTCATTCTTCTCATGGGCGATTATATTTTGCCGCAATTTCTGGGCGGCGGAAAAGTTTATTTCATCGGTAACGCGCTGGTCGATCTATTTCTCCAATCGCGCAATTGGCCGTTTGGCGCTGCTGTGTCGGTAGCGTTGGTCATCATCATGTTCGTCACCATCTTTTTCTATATGCGTTTTGTGCTCGGCAAAAGCGGCCAGCGCCGCGTCGCACTGGTGTAGCCATGAGGCTTTACGCAGCTCTCATTTACTTTTTCCTGTATGCGCCCATAGCCCTCATCGTCGGTTTCTCGTTCAACGCCGGGCGCTATGCCATGGATTGGCAGGGCTTCTCGCTCGCCTGGTATGGCAAGGCCTTTTCAAATCCCCTCATCACGGAAGCCCTCGGCACCAGCCTGACGGTTGCCGGGGCCACGGCTTTCCTCTCCGCCATCATCGGCACGCTGACAGCCTTGGGACTCGAACGCGTTTCCGGTTGGCTTCGGCATGTCTTTGACGGTTTGCTCTACATCGCGATCATGGTGCCCGGCATTGTCATCGGCATATCAACTCTCATCGCCTTCGTTACGTTGTTCAACACGGTCAATCCGTATTTGCTGGCGTTCTGGAATTTGAAAATCGAAATGGGACTTTGGACGGTGGTGGCCTGCCATGTCCTGTTCAACATTGCCGTCGTTTGTCTTCTCGTGCGAGCGCGGCTCACCGGCATGGACCGCAGTCTGGTAGAGGCGTCTGAAGACCTCTACGCCACACCCATGGGCACATTCCGTCAAATTGTGTTGCCGCTGCTGGCACCCTCCATTCTCGCCGGCTTCCTGCTGGCGTTCACCTTTTCGTTCGAAGATTTCATCATCACGTTTTTCGTGGCGGGCCCCAACGTCACCCTTCCCATCTACGTCTTTTCCTCAATCCGCCGCGGCGTCACGCCGGAGATCAATGCCGTGGGCACCGTCGTACTTCTGACGTCGCTCGTCCTGCTCATCACCGCCCAGCTAATTCTGCAGCGCGGAAACAGAAATGCAAAGGCCCGCTAAAACTCTTTCGCACCTGCACAGTGACCCACTTGCGATGTTTAGTAAAACGTGTTTACTAAACAAAATTACTGAACAAGAATTCCCGCGGCCCTCATGGCTCGGGATATCCTCGGGCTCGAACCCGGGGATTCCATATGGGAGGATTACATGAAGACATTCTTGAAGACCGCGACGGCTCTCGCCACCGCTAGCTTTGTGTTTGCAGCCGGCCAGACGGCGGCCCAGTCCGCCGAATTGACCCTGTGCTGGGCCGCCTGGGACCCTGCCAACGCCCTCGTTGAACTTTCGAAAGACTTCGAAAAGCAATCGGGCAC
>JBGTNZ010000102.1:0-2620 GCA_041742805.1 Aestuariivirga sp. | reverse complement strand
TTTGCTTGACGACCTCAAGGGATGATCCTCCCCAGGATTCGGTTGCGGCCATCACCGCGCCTTCGACGATGGGGGCATTGCAGATTACGATCTTCGCCTGCCGTTCCGGCGGCAACATCTCGACGGCCATTTCGCTGTTGGCTTCCGCTCCGCCGAGATCGACCAGAATGGCGACACCCTTGTCCGACCAGCCCTGTTCAATGGCGGCCAGAATTTTTTCGACGCTGGTGCCCAAGCCTCCATCGGGATTGCCGCCGCAGAAGCCCAAGGGCACATCATTGCCCACCATCTGCCGCACCATGTCGGCGGCGCCCTTCGCAACATCAGGCGAATGGGAAACGATGACGATTCCAACCTTGGCACTCATGCGCGGCCCTCGAGACAATCGGCTACGGCTTCGACCATGAGCTGGCTGGAGCGGGCGCCGGGGTCCATGTGGCCGATGGAGCGCTCGCCCAGGAACGAAGCGCGGCCGCGAATGGCTTTCATGGGTATAGTGGAGGCGGCAGCTTCAGCCGCCGTTCGGCGCACGCTTGCGAAGCTGGCGGACCCGGCTGCAAGTTCGGTGGCGACTGGGCCCAGCACATCGAGCATGGTCTTGTTGTTGAAGCTCGCTTTGCCGCGCGCCATGATATCTTGAATGGCAGCGTTAAGCGCAGGCGCCAGATCGGCGAAGCGAGGTGCTGCGGGAAGATTTTTGCCGAGGCTGATGAACAGGGTGCCATAAAGAGGGCCAGAGGCCCCGCCCACTTTCATCACCAATGTCATGCCGATGGCCTTCAAAGCCTCGGGCAAGGGCTTTGCTGCGATACTGGCCTTGTCCGCCAGCACAGCTTCGAAGCCGCGTTTCATGTTGATGCCGTGATCGGCATCGCCAATAGCGGAATCGAGTGCCGTGAGCTCGTCTGCCGCCGTGATGATGCGCTCGGCCACGATAACGATCACATGTTCCAGGTTTGCCTCCATTACGCGCTCCGCATCCTCTGACCGCTTGAATCGAAGCAGAGCGGCTTCACGAGACTGACCTCCAGGCGATCGCCGGGCTGCAGGCTGGAATCCGGATCGACCAGTGTCGTGATACGTTTTTCGCCGAGCCTGACATGGAGCCGGTTTTGGTCGCCGAGATGCTCGATCCACTCCACGGTACCCGCGCCATTCTTTTTTTTGGCGATCTTGAGATGCTCGGTGCGCGCGCCAACCGTCTGTGTGCCGGGAGGGAGGCCGCCATTGGGAAGCAAGCCCACTGGAAGGAGATTGATCTGGGGTTGGCCGAGGCGTTGCGCCACATAGATGGATTGCGGGTCCTGATAAATCTCCCGCGGGCTGCCGAGCTGAATAAGGCGGCCTTCGCTGATGACGCCGATGCGGTTGGCCAGGGTCATGGCCTCGATCTGGTCGTGAGTTACGTAAAGAATGGTGGCGCCCAACTCTTCCTGGATGCGTTTCAGTTCGAGGCGCAAATCGGCGCGGAGCTTTGCATCAAGCGACGACAGGGGCTCATCCATGAGATAGATCGAGGGCTGGCGCACCAAAGCGCGGCCGATGGCGACGCGCTGCATCTCGCCGCCGGAAAGTTGCGTGGACCGGTTGCCAAGCTTGTGGGGGATGCGCAGGAGCTCGGCCACCTCCTGCACGCGCTGTTTGATTTCATTCTCAGGCATGCGGCGCGCCGGTGAGCGCAGCGGGAAAGCCAGATTGTCGAACACCGAGAGATGCGGATAGAGCGAAAATTGCTGGAAGATAAAGGCAACGTCGCGAGCGGCGGGGGCTATGGCGGTTACGTCTCTTCCGGCGATTGCGATGCCGCCGGCATCCGGTTTTTCGAGCCCGGCAACCAGGCGCAATGTGGTCGTCTTGCCTGCCCCCGTGGGCCCCAGCAGCACGATGAATTCGCCATCGGCGATGTCGAGGGAAAGGTCCGTGATAGCGGCGACCGTATTGAAATGCTTGCTCACCCCTTTGAGAGACACACTAGCCATAGGTGCCTCCCTCATGGAGCACGGTCCTGATGGCGCGGCCCGTTGCCTTGTCGAAGAGCGAGAGCCGTTCACCCATGAAGGTCAAGCCGATCTGCTCGCCCGTCGTCACCTTGACGTTGGCGGGTATTCGCGCCTTCAGGCGGCCTTGCGCGATCTTGACGGTGACGATCTGCGTGGTGCCGAGATATTCCGCGCTGAAGACTTCGCCGCGGAATTTGGAGGAGTCGTCGAAGTGGATGTGTTCGGGCCGGGCTCCGAGCACGAAGTGACCGTTGAGGGCGGCTTCGCGCGTTTCGGGAATTTTTATGCGGGCTCCGGAAATTTCCACGGAGGTGCTGCCCTTGGCCAGTGACGCGGGCACATGAATGAGATTCATGGCGGGGGAGCCTACAAATTCCGCGACGAACATGGTGGCCGGGCGGTCGTAGATCGCCTGGGGCGTTCCCAGTTGCTCGATCAGCCCGCGATTCATGATGGCGATATAGTCGGCCATGGACATGGCCTCGAGCTGGTCGTGGGTGACGTACACGGTGGTTGCCCGGATACGCTCGTGCAGGCGACGCAGCTCCGCGCACATCAAATCGCGGAATTCGGTGTCCAGCGTGCCCAGCGGCTCGTCCATGAGGAAGGCAAGCGGGCGC
>JBGTNZ010000101.1:0-5033 GCA_041742805.1 Aestuariivirga sp. | reverse complement strand
TGAACGCATGACCATTCTTCTCGACCGCTCCACCGCCATCCTTGTCCAGGGCTTCACCGGCAAGATCGGCTCGTTCCACTCAAAAGAGATGATGGATTACGGCACCAACATCGTAGGCGGCGTCACCCCCGGCAAGGGCGGAACGTCCCAGCACGGACGGCCGGTTTTCGACACCATGAAGGAAGCGGTGGAGAAAACCGGCGCTACGGCCTCGATCGTTTTCGTGCCGCCGCCTTTTGCCGCGGACTCGATCATGGAAGCGGCGGACGCCGGCATTCGCACGTGCGTGGCCATCACCGACGGCATCCCCGCCCAGGACATGATCAAGGTGAAGCGTTATATGCGGCGATACCGCGCGGAAAACCGCATGCGGCTCATCGGCCCCAATTGCGCGGGGGTGATTTCGCCGGACAAGGCGCTGCTCGGCATCATGCCGGGGAATATTTATCTTGCTGGCAATGTCGGAATTGTCGGGCGCTCGGGCACGCTTGGCTATGAAGCTGCAGCGCAGATGAAGGAACTCGGTATCGGCGTCTCGACCAGCGTCGGCATCGGCGGTGATCCGATCAACGGATCGTCCTTCAAGGACATTCTCGAGCTCTTTGAGGCCGATCCAGAGACGGAGGCCGTGGTGTTGATCGGCGAAATCGGCGGGCCGCAGGAAGCGGAAGCGGCGGAATATATCCGGGATTTCATGAAGAAGCCGGTCGTTGCCTATGTGGCCGGGTTATCAGCGCCCAAAGGCCGCACCATGGGCCATGCGGGAGCGATCATCTCGGCCTTCGGCGAAAGTGCTTCGGAGAAGGTGGAAATTCTCCGCGAGGTCGGCGTGGCCATCGCACCGACGCCGGCCGAAATCGGCATCACCGCGCAACGGGTGCTCAAAGCGGCGTAACGATTACATCCTGATCCCGTTTGTGCCAGATTACGGCATTCGGGCAGGCTATATGATTGAAGCATCCGGTTGGTCTATCGCTGGTAGTTATTACGAGGCCTGCAATTGCCAGGCGGTGTGTCCCTGCCGGCGGCTCAATGGCGTGCCAGGGGGCGATTCAACCTATGGGCTCTGCCAGTTCATCCTGTCCTGGCAGGTCGACAAGGGGCAGGCGGAAGGCGTCGACCTCACGGGCCGCCAGATTGTGATGGCCGGCTTCTACAATGATGCCGAGCCGGACAAGCCATGGTCGATCAAACTGTTCATCGACGAGGCGGCGGAGCCGGAGCCGTACCGGCAGCTCGAGCGCATCTTCCTAGGACGGGCCGGAGGCAACATGCCGTTTACTGCCAATATCGCCACGATTCTTGATGTGGAGCGCGCCAGGATTTCACTCACGCATGAAACCGGCAGGGAGACCATCCGGGTTGGCGGTATTGGTGGATCGGCGGTGACGCGGCGCGCGGACTACGAGGGCAGCGTTTCCTGCGGCATTCCCGGCCATGATCATCAGGGCACGGAATATGTGGCGTCGTTGTCGGTGAGCAGCGGACCGCTGCAGTGGGACTATGAAGAGCGTTGCGGCTTTGCAACGGATTTTACCTATCACGGCTGACGGTGCGGAGGTCAGGCTAACAGTTTCTTGAGCAGCCTCGCCAGGCGGTCGGTGTCGGGGGCGTCAAGTTTCGATCCCATATGGCGCTGGATAGCACGGCGGTAGAGCGGCCACATGCGGCGCAGGAGATCGCGCCCGGCTTCGGTGATCTCGACGATCTGGCCACGGCCGTCATTCGCGGACGGGCGTTTCCTGACCAAGCGGTTCACTGCCAGCCGGTCGATGAGGCGGGAGACGTTGTGCTGGGCCAATAACAACCGGCTCTCCAGTTCCATGGGCCGCAAGCCTCGCTCGGCGCGGCGCAACTCCAGCAGAACGTCATACCAGGAAAGGGGAGGAAATCCCGCCGCCTTGAGGTCTGCCTCCACACCGCCCAGCACCATGACCTGGGCGCGCACCAGCCGGGTCCAGGCCTTGATTGCCGTTTCGGATGGGTCCGCTCCGCTCATGCCGCGAACCTATGCCACGCCGACAATCTTGACAATAGATGCATCTGCAACTAAATACATGCAGTTGCATTTATACGGATCGATCATGAAACCGACTCTCATCAGCCACGCGCTCTGCCCCTATGTTCAGCGGGCGACCATCGCCATGAGTGAGAAGGGCATGGCGTTCGAGCGCCGCGTCGTGGATCTTGCCAATAAGCCGGACTGGTTCCTTGCCCTTTCGCCATTGGGCAAAACGCCAGTTCTGGTGGTGGAAGGCACGGCAATTTTCGAGTCGGCCGTTATTCTCGAATATCTGGAAGAGACGGGACCTCATCCGCTGCATCCCTCCGATGCTTTACGCCGCGCCGAGCACCGGTCCTGGATCGAGTTTGGCTCGGCTGTTCTCAACGATATCGCGGGATTTTACAATGCCAAGGACGAGGTGGCGTTCGATACCAAGCGGCTTGCGCTGAAAGCAAAATTCACGCTGCTTGAAAACCGCCTGGGCGATGGACCTTTTTTTGACGGGCCGTTCTCACTTGTCGACGCGGTCTTTGGCCCGGTGTTCCGCTATTTCGATGTCTTCGACAAGATTGCGGATTTCGGCGTCTTGGAAGGGTTGGAAAAATCGGCAGCATGGCGGTGGAGGTTGGAGGCACGGGAGAGTGTAAGACTGGCGGTAGCCTCGGACTACAAGGATCGCCTCCGGCGGTTCCTGGCGGAGCGGAAATCTTACCTGTCAACCCCGGTTGCCGGAAACATTCAATTCGCTGTTGACATGCGCTAGGCTGCCTATGGGCTGAACCGTGTCGGGTTCAGCGGGGATAGGTGGCGATGAAGCTTCCCGACATTCGTTACGCCAATAGTTCCGGAGTTCGAATTGCCTATCAGGTCATGGGGCCGGGCGCCATCGACCTGGTCTTCGTGCAAGGTTTCCTGTCTCACCTTGAGGTCCATTGGGAGGACCCGGGGCTCAGCCATCTGTTTCAGCGCCTATCGTCGTTCTGCCGGCTGATCATCTTCGACAAGCGGGGGACAGGATTGAGCGACCGGGTCCCTCCGGAAGCGCTCCCGGATCTTCATACACGCATGGATGACGTTCGCGCTGTCATGGATGCGGCGGGCAGCGGCCGCGCGGTTCTACTGGGAGCGTCCGAGGGCGGACCGATGGCTATCCTGTTTTCCGTCAAGCACCCGGAGCGCACCCGCGCGCTGATCCTCTATGGCAGCTATGCGCATTTTCACAGTGCTGTCAGCGGACCGGAAGGCGTTGAGGCCTTTGTGCAGAATGCCGAGCGGACATGGGGCACGGGTGCAAGCCTCAAGCTTTTTGCCCCTGGAAAGCTCAGCGATAGTCACTTCACGGAGTGGTGGGCGCGATTCGAACGGATGTCAGTCAGTCCGACCGCGGCCATCGCGCTCGCCCGGATGAATGCGGCAATCGATGTCCGCGATCAGCTCAAGCTTGTTGCAACGTCCACTCTGGTGATGCATCGCAAGGACGACGTCAGGGTGAAGCCCACGAGCGGACAATTCCTCGCCAGCCAAATCCCGGGCGCCAAGCATGTTGAATTGGCGGGTAGCGATCATCCCATCTGGACGGGCGATGTCGACCGCGTGGCGGATGTCATCGAGGAGTTTCTTACTGGTAAACATCAATGGCAGATTCAAAATCGCGCGCTCGCGATACTCATGATCGTCCGAAATCCGGAAATTGAGAGAGCGCAATCGCATGCTGGAAACCGCTTTGTACCGGAAAGAGTCGAGCGATTGATCGCTCTGGCGTCCGGCATCATTACGCAATTTGGCGGCGAAACTGCGTCAAACGGCACGGTGAGGCTGATCATCAGATTTGATGCCGTTGCCAGAGCTCTGCATTGTGCATCGGTACTTCGCGAGGCCGGGTCATCATTGGGTTTCCGTCTTGCAATCGGCATTCATGCGGGAGATATCGAGCTGCGTGATAGCAGTTTCTTCGGGCCCGTCGTGACGGTCGCGGAAGCAATCGCAGCAGCGGGCCGGCCGGGCGAAATCGTTGCGTCATCCGTCGTCCGTGAGCTTGCCACCGGATCGGGGTTTCACTTCAAGGCGCATGCAACTCTCGCGGTGGAGGACCACGGCCCGGTTTCGCTTATGACAGTTTCAGCAGAGCGGCATCTCGAACCTGAAGTGCCGCACCATGCCGCGGCCAATCTCAAGGTTTTGAGCGCGCGTGAAAGGGAGGTGCTCAAGCACGTGGCGGAAGGCATGACCAATGCCGCCATCGCCGGAAAGTTCCGCTTGAGCGAACATACGGTGAAACGCCATGTGGCCAATATCCTCATGAAACTGGACCTTCCAACGCGCGCCGCGGCGGCAGCGCTCGCGGGCAAGGAACATTGATCATGCCCGAACGGGCCATGGCTGCATGCGCCGTTCGGTGGAAGCGGACCCCTCACGCTCGTCCTAAAAGTCACCATGCTCTCAAGCGCGGCAATCAGTGCCGGTGTTCGGAGAGACGAATGGAGGAAGCCATGAAGAAGTTATCGCTCATTCTCGCTGCATGTACAGTGTCGTTCGGTCTCGCACTTGCGCCACAGGTCAAAGCCGCCGACCCGTCGGCGGAAGCCGCTTACCAGGATATTCAGAAGACGCTCGGCACGGTTCCGGGTTTCTTCAAGCTCTTCCCGGAAGCGGGAATTGCGGGGGCGTGGATGGAGTTCAAGTCGATCCAGCTCAATCCCAACACGAAGCTCAATGGCAAGACCAAGGAACTAATCGGGCTGGCCATCTCTTCGCAGATTCCTTGCGAATACTGCGTTTATTTCCACACCGCCGCCGCGAAGGCCAATGGCGCCACCGAGGAGGAAATCCGCGAGGCGGTGGCCATGGCCGCTATCGTCAGGCACTGGAGCACCGTGCTAAACGGCATGCAGGTGGATTTCGACGGCTTCAAGAAGGAAGTCGACACGGTGCTGGGCGGCACGTCGCAATAGCAAAGCCCAACGGGCAAATGGAGGATAACATGACAACGACGACACAGCGGGTAACCGCCGAAGGCATCAAGAAGGCA
>JBGTNZ010000100.1:0-8028 GCA_041742805.1 Aestuariivirga sp. | reverse complement strand
AATCAGTTGGCGTCCGTGACCCTGGTCAAAAGGTTGCCGTTTTGAGAGCGATGGATAAACTCGAGAAGTTTGGCATCGAGGGGGCGCAACTATTGTTGGGAGTGGGCCGCAAGGATGAAAGCGGCGACTTCACAAAAGGTGCCGGCCTCAACCCGCACCAAATCAGGGGCATCACGGATTACCTCACAGTTACTGGAGACAACGGTGCCGTAAAGTTAGCAAAAGTTGGTGAGGTGGTTCGCACTCTGGGAGGAAATGATCGAGCGGCGGACGATACAGCAGAACTCATGCTTCAGACATTATCCTGCGGCTACAAGGCGGACAGAATCGACTACGATCCCTCCGTGGTGCGCGGCCTGGAATATTACACCGGTCCCGTCTTCGAATGTGAATTATTGATGGAGACGCAGGACGATGAAGGACGCCCCGTGCGCTTCGGTTCGGTCGGCGGCGGTGGGCGTTATGACGATCTTGTGGCGCGCTTCACGGGGCAGTCGGTTCCGGCGACGGGATTCTCGCTGGGGGTATCCAGACTCTATGCGGCGCTGAAGCTGTTGGGCAAGGCGGAGGAGTCCGCAACGTTGGCTCCCGTCGTCGTGCTGATGATGGATAAGGAACGTCTTGGCGATTATCAGAAGATGGTGATGCAGCTCCGCGCCGCAGGCATCCGCGCGGAAATGTATGTGGGCACTGCCGGCATGAAAGCGCAGATGAAATATGCGGACAAGCGGGGCTCGCCGCTGGTCATCATTCAGGGCGGCGACGAGAAGGCCAAGGGCGAAGTGCAGATCAAGGATTTGGCGCTGGGTGCTGAACTCGCATCCGGCATCCAGTCGCGCCAGGATTATGCGGGCCAGCGGCTGGCGCAGTTTTCGGTGCCTGAGGCCGATTTGGTGAAGGCCGTGCAGGAGACGCTGGCGCGGCGGCCTTGAAATTGACGTGGGCGCTGGATAGCGGTCATATCCGAACCATCGAACAAGGAGTTTCTTAATGTTGAACCGACGTCCTCTCGCGGCTCTGGCTGCAATCCTCGCCATGACGGGCAGCGCGGCGGCCCAGGACTGCGGCAATTCCGCCAAGGGTTTCGATGGATTTATCGAGTCCGTCCGCGCCGAGGCGCAAGGCATGGGCATTCCCGAGCGTGGCATCGCTGCCCTGGATGGAGTTAGATACGATCCGTCGATCGTCAAGAAGGACCGCGCCCAGAGCGTCTTTTCCCAAAGCTTTCTGGAGTTCCAGCAGCGCATGGTGTCCGATTACCGGATCAAGCAGGGCGCCGCTCTCAACCGCAAGCACCGGGACCTTTTCGACAGCGTCGAGCAGCAATATGGCGTGCCGGGGCCGGTGCTGATCGCCTATTGGGCGCTGGAAACGGATTTCGGCGGCTATGTCGGCGATCTGCCGATCGTCCAGTCGCTCGCCACCTTGTCTTGGGATTGCCGCAGGCCGGAAAAATTCCGGCCGCAGCTTCTGGCGGCGCTCAATCTCATCGGCAAAGGCGATCTCTCTGTCGAGGAAGCGCGCGGCGCCTGGGCTGGCGAAGTGGGCTTGATGCAATTCGGGCCAAAAGAATACGACGAGACCGCCATCGACTTCGACGGCGACGGCCGCCGCAATCTGCGTACCAGTATTCCGGACGCCATGGCCTCATCCGCGGCACTCCTTGTGAAGCATGGCTGGCAGGCCAATCAGCCCTGGCTCCAGGAAGTGCGCGTGCCGCGCGATTTGCCATGGGACCAGGCCGACATCGCCATCCAGCACCCGCGCTCGCAGTGGGTTGAATGGGGCGTCAAGGGCAAGGGACTGAAGGCCGATAATTTTCCAGCCTCGCTGCTGCTTCCCATGGGGCGCAATGGCCCGGCATTTTTGGCCTACGAGAACTTCACCACGGCGCAGTTGAAGTGGAACGAGTCCCTGGTCTACTCGACCGCTGCCGCCTACCTCGCCACCCGCATTGCCGGCGCGCCGCCTTTGAGTCGCGGCAATGGCGAGGTGACGCCGCTCAGCTACCGGGAGATCGTCGAGCTGCAGGAACTCCTTGCGGCGCGTGGCTATGACGTTGGCGAGATTGACGGAAAGGCGGGCAAAGGCACGCGCGCGGCGGTTAAGGATATGCAGATAAAATTGGGGTTGCCCGCCGATTCCTATCCTGACGCGGAGTTTCTCGATACGCTGCGCAGAGGGTGACGGTTTTCGCGGCATGGCCGAAACGCAATTCGAATCCATGCCGGATGACATTGAACTCGCCTATCGCGAAGATGGCGGTGGCGACGCGCTCGGGCGCTGCGGGTTTTTCTGGCTGGGCGGCTTCAACTCCGGCATGGATGGCGCCAAGGCGGAAGCTATCGCCGCCCTGGCCCGCGACACCAGGCGTCCGTCGCTCCGCTTCGACTATTCAGGCCACGGCAAATCGGGCGGGCGGTTTTCCGATGGCACCATCTCACTCTGGCTTGAGCAGGCGCTGCGCATGTTCACCAAGCGAAGCACGGGACGGCGCATCGTCCTGGGCTCCAGCATGGGTGGATGGCTGGCGCTGCTGATGTTGCGGCGCCTGTTGAGCGAAGACCCGAAAGCGGCGGCGCGCATCGCCGGTTTGGTGCTGATAGCGCCCGCTGCCGACATGACCGCAAATCTCATGTGGGATATTTTCCCGAAAGAGGTGCGGGCCGAGCTCAAGGAAAAGGGCAGATGGATGCGGCCATCGGTCTATGGCGATCCCTATCCCATCACCGCCAAACTGATCGAGGACGGCCGCCGCCACTTGATATTGCGTGAGGGGCAGGATTGCCCCTGTCCGGTACGCATCCTGCAAGGCTCCGCCGATGCTGATGTACCGGCACCCCACGCGGTGAAGATTTTCGAAGCTTTGCGGGGCGCTGACATTGCCCTCACCTTGATCAAGGGCGGCGATCATCGCCTCTCGTCCCCGGCACAGCTCGCAACCCTCCGCGAGACCGCGCTGAGGCTGGCCGAGCGCACCGACGGAATCAGCGTTTGAGAGTTTTCGCCAGCGCTGCAAGACCCTCGCGATACCTCGGATAATCCAATTTGACCCCAAGCTCGCGTTTAATGCGGGCATTCGAGACGCGTTTTGAATCAGCATAGAAACTGCGCGCCATGGGCGAGAGCTCAGCCTCCTCGAAAGCGACGGCGGAAGGCGGCGGCAGCCCGAGAAGCTCCGCCGCATAGACCACCACATCCTGCGGCGACGAGGATTCGTCATCGCAGACATTATAGGCTGCACCCGGGTTGGGCCGCGCCATCGAGGCCATGAGCACGCTCGCGATGTCATCCACGTGAATGCGGCTGAACACCTGCCCCGGTTTGATGATGCGCTGGGCCGTGCCCTCAAGCACCGAGACAAGCTGATTGCGGCCCGGACCGTAAATGCCGGCAAGGCGAAAGATATGCACGGGGACGCCGTGCCGGCGGTAGAGTGCGAGCCAGCCGCTCTCCGCGCCGAGGCGGCGTTTTCCACGTTCGGTGTTCGGCGTGAGCGGGGTTTCTTCGCTAACCCAGCCGCCGCCATGATCGCCGTAGACGCCGGTGGTGGACAGGTAAGCGAGCCACTTGATATGCGCCCCAAATTGAGAATGATGCCGCAGCACCGGATCGCCATCGGCGTCCGGCGGGGCCGACACAATGATATGAGTGACCCCCTCCAAGCCTTGAGGCGGCAAGGGCGCCGTACCATCGAAGACAAAAGCGTTGTAGCCCAATACGACAATGGCGGCGGCGCCCGCCGCGGTGCGGCTCGTGCCGGTGATGCGCCAGCCCTGGGCCGCAAGCCGCGCGGCGAGGGCTTTGCCGGAGTATCCGAGTCCGAAGCAGAGGAGGTGGTTCATTGCCACTCAGTCCGTCATCCCGGCGAAAGCCGGGACCCATCTTGCCGCGTGACGACTCTGCGAGTTTCGGTACCTTGTTCGACGTGGATCCCGGCTTTCGCCGGGATGACGGATTGAAAGCGAGAACCGCACAAGACACTCCATTCGGCTTGGACTGCTTCATCGGGCTCGGCTGCGGCGTGGTGCGATTTGAGAGCGGCGAAACGATCGGGCTCAATAAGCCGCGACATGGCCCACACTGCCATCGCCCGCACGAGTGGTGAACTATCGGTGAGAAGTTTCTGGACTGCGGGAAGAAGAGCAATAACCCCGCTGTTGCCGGCGGCAATCAACACGTTGCGCAGGAAGCGGTCGCGGCCGGTGCGTTTGATGGGCGAACCCGAAAACTTGGCGCGGAAGGCGGCGTCGTCGAGGTTGAGAAGTTCAGCCAGCGGCGGAGCGGCAAGATCGTCGCGCGCCTTGAGTCTGGCTTCCGACGCCGTTTGCGCGAATTTGTTCCAAGGGCACACGGCCAGGCAATCGTCGCAGCCATAGATGCGGTTGCCCATGGCTTCGCGGAACTCGCGGGCGATATGGCCCTTGTGCTCGATGGTGAGATAGGAAATGCAGCGCCTCGCATCGAGCTGATAGGGGGCGGGGAAGGCCTTTGTCGGGCAGGTGTCGAGACAGGCCTGGCATGATCCGCAATGATTGCCCTCGGGCTCATCCTCGGGCAGTTCGGCGGTCGTCAAAATTGCGCCGATGAAGAACCACGAGCCCAGCTCGCGCGACACGAGATTGGTGTGCTTGCCCTGCCAGCCAAGCCCCGCGCGCGCGGCAAGCGGCTTTTCCATCAGGGGGGCGGTGTCGGCGAAAACCTTGACCTCGGCCTTTGCCTCATGGGCCAGCCATTGGGCGAGGCGCTTGAGTTTCCCTTTAAGCACATCGTGATAGTCGCGGCCCTGCGCATAGACGGAAACGACGCCGGTGTTCCGCTCTAAGAGCCGGTCGAGCGAGTTGCCGTCTTGTCCGTAGTTGAGCGCCAGCATGATCGCCGATTTTGCTTGAGGCCACAGGATGCGTGGATCGCTACGGCGTTCTTCGGTATCCGCCATCCAGCCCATGTCGCCATAAAAGCCTTCGGCGATGAAATGCCGGAGCCGGGAGGCCGTTTGCGAATCCGCTTGCGCTCTGGTGATGCGGATCGCATCGAACCCTTCCGCGCGCGCCCGTTGCCTCAGCAGCTCAAGCATCAGAAATCGAGATTGGCGTAGGCGCTCGCCGGGGAGACGCCCCTGACCGTATCGGTCAGCAAGGAGCGAAAGGAAGGCCTGGACTTGATCCGCTGGTACCAGGTTTTGGCGGCGGGATATTCCGCCCACGGAACATCGCCCAGATAGTCGACCACCGAAATATGGGCAGCCGCCGCCAGATCGGCGAGAGAAAGATCAGCCCCCGCCAGCCACGCGCGGTCGTTGGCGAGTTGCGAGATATAGACCAGATGGGGCCTGAGCTTCACTGTCGCCTGCCGGACGCGGCCCATGTCGGGAGCGCCGCCGCCCGCCTCGCGCGCCATGAAACGGCGGATGATTTTTTCCGTGAGTGCGGGCTCCGAAACCTCCGCGTAGAATTTCGTATCGAACCAGCCAACGATGCGGCGCACCTCGGCGCGGGCGAAAACATCGCCAGGAATGAGACTGGGGCGCTCTTTTCGGGCCTCCTCGAGATACTCCCCGATGGCCTCGATGCCGCAGATCACCGTGGTGCTGTCTTCGACATAGATGGGCAGCGTGCCGGCGGGATTGAGCGCGAAAATATCAGCGCTGGGTGACCAGGGCTCCTCCTCGATCATATCCACGCTCGCGCCATATTCCGCCAGCGCCAGGCGAACACGGCGGCTGAAGGGATCAAGCGAGAAATGGATGAGTGAAGCCATATGTCTTTCAAAGGGCCCCGCGATTGCCCTGCCGCGCGGTGCGCCATATAAAACGCGGGCGCCCGCCGCAGCAAGGCGATTCGATTCTCCCAACGGAGCAGCCAATCCCATGAATCTCGTGCAGATCGCCGTGCTCGCCCTCATTCAGGGGATCACGGAATTCCTGCCGATTTCTTCCTCAGGCCATCTCCTTCTCGTTCCCATCCTGACGGGCTGGGAAGACCAGGGACTCATCACCGATGTCATGGTGCATATGGGATCGTTCCTGGCGGTCGTCGTGTATTTCTGGCGCGATTGCATGAAGCTGCTGGGGGGCACGGTCGATCTGTTGCGTGGACGGGTGACGGCGTGGGGCAGGCTTGCCATGCTGATCGTTGCCGCCACCATTCCCGCCGTGGGGTTCGGGGTTTTTCTCGACAGGATCGGCTTCATGGGTCAGGTGCGGGGCATGCCTGAACTTATCGCCTGGAACGCCATCGTCTTCGGGACACTCCTATATCTCTGCGACCGTTTCGGTCTGTCGAGCCGCGCCATGGCCGGCATGACGCTGGCGCCCGCCTTGATCATCGGCTTTGCCCAGGCCATCGCCATAATTCCCGGCATCAGCCGGTCCGGCATCACCATGACGGCGGCGCGCGCCCTGGGGTTTGAGCGGCCGGAGGCGGCGCGGTTTGCTTTCCTGCTCGGTATTCCGGCAATTGCGGGAGCAGGCGTCCTCAAGCTTGGCGAAGCCGCCGCCAACGGACAGGTAATTTCGGGCGAGGCCGTCCTCACCGCCGTGCTCACCTTCTTCGTGGCGCTGGGCACCATCACCGTGCTCATGCGCATGGTGCGCCATGTGAGCTTCCTGCCCTTCGCGATTTATCGCGTAGCACTGGGGATTGTGCTGCTGGCGATGATTTATTCCGGTATGCCCCTGGGCGCGGTGAACTGACCGGCCTTGCGGTAGCGGTAGAGATAGCTGGGAACGATAGCCTGGATGCCGGAAGGCGTGATGCCAAGCCCTTCCAGAGTGCGCTTGTCGCGCCTGGCCTCTTCGCTCACCACATTGTCTGTCCTCAGGAGTTCTACCTGATCCGTTGTCAGCAACCGTCCGGGCAGAAGCCCCAGAATCATGGCTTGTATCTTGGCGATTGCCCAAGGTATCGGCACCAGCAGGCGCTTGCGGCCAATCGTATCGAGGGTGAATTGCATGAGCTCCTTGAAGGTCAGCTCTTGCGGGCCTCCAAGCTCGTAGATTTTGCCATCCGCATCGCCCCTGTCGATGAGGCGGGCGATGGCTTCCGCCACATCGCCAGCAAAGACCGGTGCGAATCTGGTGTGCCCGCCGCCGATCAGGGGCAAGGCCGGGGCAAAACGGCTCAAGGCCGCGAACCGGTTGAAGAAGGAATCCTCCGGTCCGAAGATGATCGAGGGCCGGATGATGACGGCGCCGGGGAAGGAGGTTTTTGCGCGTGTTTCGCCAAGCGCCTTGGATTTTGCATACTCGCTGGAGGAATTGGGCGAGGCTCCGAGTGCTGACATCTGGATGAAGAGACGAGCCTTCGCCGCCTTCGCCGCCTTGGCCGAAGCTTCGGCGCCAAAGACATGGACCGCCTCGAAACTTTGAGCCCCGCTGGAATAGAGTACGCCTGTGAGGTTGATGACCGCGAAGGCTCCATCACAGACCGCCGCAAGGGAGGCTGGATAGCGCACATTGGCCTGCACCGGCATCACCTGCCCAGGTGTTCCCAGGGGCTGCACGTGGCCTGCGAGATCGGGCCTCCGGCACGCCACCCTGATGCGGTAGCCCCGCTTCGCCAGGGTTCGCGTGACGTGGCGCCCCACGAACCCCGATCCGCCGATCAGGGTGATAAGTTTTTCCGAAGGATGGACAATCACGGAGGAGGGCCGTTCTCAATTTATTGACGTGTTCCCGCGCTTGTAGCCCCGGTTTGCCTCGATGCAAAGTAGCCCCTTCCCCTTTCGCGGGGGAAGGTGGCGCGGAACGCGCCGGATGAGGGGGCTGCTTCAGCGAGTCAGGTGTTTGACGATAGTACTCGCTGAACCAGCTCCTCATCCGTCTCGCGCCTGCGGCGCGATCCACCTTCCCCCGCGAGGGGGGAAGGGAAAAGGAATGTAAATGCCTCTCGACATCTACCTCACCTTCCTCGGAGCTTGCTTGCTGCTGTTCCTCAAGCCCGGCCCCGCCATGTCGGTGATTGTGGGAAACAGCGTCGGCTACGGCGTGCGCGGCGGATTAACGTCGGTCACCGGAAATGTATTGGG
>JBGTNZ010000099.1:0-4612 GCA_041742805.1 Aestuariivirga sp. | reverse complement strand
GGCGAAGTGCTGTTCGCTGTGACGTCGATGGCCGACTACGGCGCGCTGTCGAACCGCAATCTCGATGAGCAGCAGGCGGGCGCCCGCGTCGCTGTCGAAGCTCACAAGCGCAACCCCGGCGATTTCGTCCTGTGGAAGCTTTCAACCGCCGATGAACCCGGCTGGGAGAGCCTTTGGGGCCGGGGCCGCCCCGGCTGGCACATCGAATGCTCCGCCATGAGCAAGCGCTACCTGGGCGAAGTCTTCGACATCCACGGCGGCGGCCTCGACTTAATCTTCCCCCACCACGAAAACGAAATCGCCCAATCCCGCTGCGCCCACGGCACCGGCGTAATGGCGAATGTCTGGATGCACAACGGGTTTTTGCAGGTTGAAGGACAGAAGATGTCCAAGAGCCTGGGGAATTTCGTGACGATCAATGAGCTGTTGGAAACTGAGAAGTTTGGTGGCCGCGCATGGACCGGTGAAACCCTGCGTCTTGCAATGTTGATGACGCACTACCGACAACCAATCGACTTTTCCTTAGAAAGATTGCGTGAGGCGGAGGCAAAGATCAGCACGTGGAATCATTTACTTGCTGATCTGACACTTTTCGAATTTCGCCGCCCGCCGTCGCTGGAATTGTTGGAGATACTTAACGACGATCTCAATACACCAGACGCCATCACCTATTTGGCCCAACAGGAAAACATTGTTCGAAGTTCACTAGAGGCAAATCGCCAGTTTGGGGCCGACCTCTGTGCGTGTGGTCTAGCCCCGGCAGGTTTCCTTCAGGAATACTACGACAAATCCGATGCAGAATTAGAAATTACCCAACTTGCATCTCGGCAAAAGGCCGTAAAGGAAATCCAGGCCGCAAGACATGGGATTGACTCAACATGGATAAAGGAACTCATCGCCGCTCGTTCAGTTGCCAGAAACGAAAAAGATTGGGCGGAAAGTGATCGTATTCGTGATGAGTTAGCAGCTGTGGGGATAGTTGTTAGGGACACGAAGGATGGCGGACCGTTATGGGAATGGAAACGATGATGGAGCTACATGAGAGGCAGCCGATCATCGTAGCCGACGCGGGGCCGTTGATCCGCCTTGCAGCGGCGGGGCTGCTGGATACGTTGCGTGGCCTTAACCGGCGGATTGTGCTGGTAGACCGCGTGATGGCCGAAGTCGCCGGTGACCTGTCAAAACCTTATGCCGGTGAAATCGCCGCTTGGGTGGCGTCGATGGGCGACGCGATCCAGCATATCGAAACCGTTACAGGGGTTGGTATCGAGACATTGAAAACAACCGATCGCACGCCTGCGCGGGACCGTCTATTAAAACAGGCAATGCGCGATTCCGGCGAGCTGGCTTTGCGGGAATTTGTCGGTCATTGGCGGCCGACGGAGACGTCGTCGGCGCTCATCATTTATGAAGATCAGCGCGTGGCATCGCTGTTCATTGAAGTTGACTTCCCCGTCACCATCGTCACGACTCGGAAATTCGTCGACATGATATCCGAGTGGGGCGTGAATGTTGATGCTCGCGAGGCGCTGGAGAAAATCTCATCGCTCTATGATCTCAAGCCGGCGTTGATTGCCCAAATCGATCCGGGAGTTCCTGTCGATATGCGGCGCCTGCCGCAGCCTGAGGCTGAATCATGACCCGCGAGCGCCTTTATCTTTTCGACACCACCTTGCGCGACGGGCAGCAGACGCCGGGGGTGGATTTTTCGCTGGATGACAAACTGGTCGTCATCGACATGCTTGATCAGCTGGGGATCGATTATATCGAAGGCGGATATGCGGGCGGCAACCCGGTCGATACCCAGCTTTTCGCGGAGGAACGGAGCACGCGGGCCACGTTCACGGCGTTTGGCATGACCAAGCGGGCGGGGCGCTCGGTTTCAAATGATGCCGGGCTGCAGCAGGTTCTCCAGGCGAAGGCCAAGGCGATCTGCTTTGTCGCCAAGACCTGGGATTATCATGTGCGCGTGGCACTGGGCTGCACGAACGAGGAAAATCTGGATTCAATCCGCCAATCCATCGAAGCGGCGAAAGCTGCGGGCAAAGAAGTGCTTCTCGATTGCGAGCATTTTTTCGATGGCTACAAGGCGAATCCTGACTATGCCCTCTCCTGTGCTAAGGCGGCCCATCAGGCGGGCGCGCGCTGGACGGTGCTGTGCGACACCAATGGCGGCACGCTGCCCTCGGAGATTTTCGAGATCGTCCGTGCCGTGACGAAATCGGTGCCGGGTTCGCACATCGGCATTCACGCCCACAACGATACCGAGCAGGCGGTCGCCAACTCGCTTGCTGCTGTCGATGCGGGCGCGCGCCATATTCAGGGCACGCTGAACGGCATCGGCGAGCGCTGCGGCAATGCCAATCTGGTTTCGATCATTCCGACGCTGGTGCTCAAGAAGAACTATCGCGAGCGTTTTGAAACCGGCGTGGATGAGGACAAGCTGCGCAATCTCGCCCATGTTTCGCGGAGCTTCGATGAACTTTTGAACCGCGCCCCCTATTCTCAGGCGCCCTACGTGGGCAAGAGCGCGTTTGCCACCAAGGCCGGCATCCATGCCTCGGCGATCGTCAAGGAGCCGGAGACCTACGAGCATGTGCCGCCGGAAACCGTGGGCAACCGCCGTCGCATGCTGGTTTCCGATCAGGCCGGGAAGTCGAACCTTGTGGCGGAGTTGCAGCGTATTGGCATGACGGTAACCAAGGATGACTGGCGGCTCGATGCGCTGCTGCGCGATGTGAAGGAGCGCGAAGCGCAGGGCTATGCCTATGATGGAGCGGATGCTTCCTTCGAGTTGCTGGCCCGCCGCACGCTCGGCACGGTGCCGCATTATTTCGACGTTCTCTCTTTCCGCGTAATCGTCGAGGAGCGCGACAAGGCGATGATCTCGGAAGCGGTGGTGAAGGTGAAGATCGACGGCGAGACCTATCTGAACGCGGGCGAGGGAAATGGCCCGGTGAACGCGCTCGACGTGGCGCTGCGCAAGGACTTGGGCAAGTACCAGCGCTATATCGACGATATGGAACTGGTGGATTTCAAGGTCCGCATCCTCAATGGCGGCACGGGCGCTACCACCCGCGTGCTGATCGAGAGCCGCGACGGCAAGGGCGACCGCTGGTTCACCGTGGGTGTCTCGCCAAACATCGTGGAAGCGTCGTTCCAGGCCCTCTCGGATTCGATCATTTACAAGCTGGTGCGCGAGGGTGTTTCCGCCAACTGACATGCGGGGCCGTCATGCGAGACATGACGAGGCGCCGTTTGTGGAACTGGAGAAGGGCGGCTAATCGCAAGCCCATGTCCAGTACTGAACAATCGTTGCAGCGCCGTGCCATGAGCGAAGCTGAAAAGGGTGTGTTTCTCGCCATCGCGGCTCACCTCGTGTGGGGCGGCATGGCCGTCTATTTCGGCCTCATCCGTCACATATCGCCGTTGGAGATTTCGGTTCACCGGGCTTTGTGGGCGCTGCCGATCGCTTTGCTGATCGTACTCTACTTCGGCCAGTTCCGCGATGTCCTGAAGGCCGCCGCCAACTCCCGCATCATGGCTATATTGATGCTGACCTCCGGGTTGGCCGCGTTCAACTGGGGCTTCTACGTGTGGTCGATCGAAGTGGGCCGCACGCTGGAATCGAGCCTTGGTTATTTCATCAATCCGCTGCTCAACGTCGTGATGGGGTATTTGTTTCTCGGCGAACGTTTCACCTGGCCGCAGATGCTGGCGCTTGCACTTGCGGTGATCGCGGTGATGATTCAGACGATTTCGGCGGGCGTCTTCCCGTGGCTGGGCCTGATGCTCGCCTCGACCTTTTGCATCTACGGGTTCCTGCGCAAGACCATTGACGTGGGACCAACCCCAGGTTTCCTGATCGAAGTGGCGATCATGGCCATTCCCATGCTGGGGGTGCAAGCCTGGCTTGCCGTCCACGGCCAGGCCCATTTCGGCGCCAGCAGCTTCGACACGCTGATGCTCATGGGCTGCGGCGCGCTCACCGCAGCAGCGTTGATACTGTTCGCCTCTTCCATCAAACGCATCCGTTATTCGACCGCGGGCCTGTTGCAATATCTGTCGCCCTCTCTGGTCTTCCTGACTGCGGTGTTCATTTTCGGAGAGCGGCTCGACAGTTGGAAGCTCGTTTCCTTCGCCATCATTTGGCTGGCGCTCGCCATCTATTCAGTCTCAGCCTTGCGCGATGAGCATAACCGCCGCCAGGATGTCGAGCCGGGTTAGAGCTTCCCGAGGAGAGGCTCTGCCGGAACCTTGCCGCGCGTCTTCTCAAGCCGGTATTCGAAGGCTGGGATCACGTCCTCGGCGGTCTTCACCACGTCCATTTTGAATTCGAGGCCTTCGCGGATAAACCTCTCCGCGCGCATGTGGTCGAGGAGCTTGACCAGCGGATCCCAGTAGCCTTCGATGTTGCACAGGATGATCGGCTTGGCGTGCTGGTCAAGCTGGGCCCAGGTAGACATTTCGGCCAGCTCTTCCAGCGTGCCAAGGCCGCCGGGCAGCGCCACGAAACCGGTGGCGCGGGCGAACATGGTCATCTTGCGCTGGTGCATGTCGTTGGTGACGACGAGTTCGTTCACATCCGTCAGCATGCGCTCTTTTCCGGCGA
>JBGTNZ010000098.1:0-15911 GCA_041742805.1 Aestuariivirga sp. | reverse complement strand
CGCGAAAAACCAAAAACCGACCTCATGTCGCAACTGGTCGAGGCGCTCAACCTTCGCCGCGTCTTTGAAGCGGAGGTCTCGCGCGACCGGCTGCGTCAGGCGGGCCTGCGCAATGAACGCCACCTCGTGGTCTTTCTCGCGGTGCGGCTCGTGGTGCCGATCGTGCTGGCGGGGTTGGTTTTCGTTTATTCCTCCACGTTCTTCGCTGACCGGCTAGGACCGTCCATGCGGTTGGTCGCCACCGCCGTCGGTCTTATCGTGGGTTTCTATCTGCCCAATGTTCTATTGAAGAATCTTGTCAAGCGCCGCCAGGACTCGATCAAAAAGGCGTGGTCCGACGCCCTCGATCTGCTGCTGATCTGCGTTGAATCGGGCATGTCGGTGGAGCCCGCCATGCAGCGCGTAGCCCGCGAAATCGGCACTGCTTCGGTACCGTTGGCCGAAGAACTCACGCTAACCGTAGCCGAGCTTTCCTACCTTCAGGAGCGCCGCAAGGCTTATGAGAACCTGGGCAAGCGCACCGGCCTTCCCACTGTGAGATCGGTGGTAACCAGTCTCATCCAATCCGAGCGCTACGGCACGCCGTTGGGCACGGCCCTGCGCGTGCTTGCGCAGGAAAATCGCGACATGCGAATGTCCGAGGCGGAAAAAAAGGCGGCGGCCCTTCCGCCCAAGCTTACCGTGCCGATGATCCTGTTCTTCCTGCCGGTTATCTTCGTGGTCATTCTTGGACCCTCGATCATCCTTGTGATGAAACTCCAGTAGACTCTAGGATAAAACAAAAGAGCGCGGTGACACGGCCCGCGTCTCTTCTATAGCGGCATCCAAAAAATTAGCTTTGTTCGCCCTTAGCAAGCTGCTGCCAAGTATTCGGCTGCGATAGCATCTTCTGCAAATAGGCCATGTTGGCCTCGACCTGATCCGCTGGCAGATCCTCGCTGGCAATCTTGCGGGAATCCTCAAACCGTCCCTGCAGCCCGACCACGAGGGCAAGATTCTGACGAATGCGTGGTTGGCTGCTGGCCTTGGGCAATAGCGAGGCCTGCCTCAGCGTGGCTTCAGACTGGCTTAGATTGCCTTGCAGGGCATAGGACATGCCGAGATTGTTAAGGACGCTCAATTCATTGGGCTGCAGCGCCAGCGCCTTGCCATATTCAGCCTGGGCCTTGTCATAAAGGCCCTGCTGATCGTAAGTCGAACCCAGGGCTGAATGTAGCCGCCAATCAGCGCCAGGGCTGGCTGCGGCCCGTTCCAGGATCGGCAGCGCAGCCGCCGAATTGCCGGCTTGCGCCAGTTTCTTGCCATAGAGGGCGGCAAGCTTTGCATTCTCGGGATGAGCCTCCGCAAGTTGTTTGAGGACGCTCATTTGCTGGCCGGTTTGGCCGATCGACTCGAGGCCATTGGCATAGGCGAGCCCTTTGCCGATATTGCGGGTATCCGCCTGCCAGGCCTTGCCGAGGCGGGCGGTGGCCTGAAAAGATGCAGGTGCCGTTGATGCCGTGCTCATAGTGTCAAGCTGTTCAAGGCTGGCATTTTGCTGGCAACCGACCAGTGCCGCGGTGGAGGCCGCGATAACGAACACCCTGGACAGGAACAACCCCATGAAAAACTCCGCGAAGACCAGTCAGAACCGGACTCAATCATGGAATTGCAGTGGTCAATAAACCATTAACCATAGGCTCCCTCGCGCTATAAGAGCCAAACGACGGGAGCACTCATGCTGAAGCCGCGAGATATTCTTCTGCCCATTTCGGCCAGGGATCAGGCTGTAATCATTACCGTCACCACGAAATCCGAATGGCCGGTTCTCAAAGCATCGCTTTCAACGGCGGCGCGAAATTGGGCTGAAGGCAACGGCTTCGCCGGCAAGGCCGGAGAGCACATCGCGATTCCCGATGCCAAGGGCGGTATAAATCAGGTGATCGCGGGTGTTGGGGAGAACGCTGCGGCCGAGCCCTTCGCCTTGGGACGCCTGTCGCTTGCACTGCCGGGCAGAATTTATAGATTCGGCAAGGGCGTCGCTAATCCCCGGCTCGCGGCACTCGGTTGGTGCCTCGAAGCCTATGCTTTCGATGCATATGGCAAAACGGCCCGTGAACCGGCCCGGTTGTTTTGTCCCGTCGATGTGGAGCGCGCCGAGGTGCTGCGGAACGCCGAAGCGGCTTGGCTCACGCGCGATCTCATCAATACGCCTGCCTCCGACATGGGGCCGGACGAACTGGAAGCAGCGGTCCGCGCCCTTGCTAGCATCTTCAAAGCCAAGGTCAACGTCACCAGGGGCAGCGCTCTTGAGCGCGATTTTCCGATGATCCACCACGCCGGCAAGGCGAGCCCCCGCGCCCCTCGCCTGATCGACGTCACATGGGGAAAGGCAACGGTGCCGAAAATAACCCTGGTGGGCAAGGGCGTATGTTTCGATACGGGCGGTCTCGATATCAAGCCCGCCTCCGGCATGCTGCTGATGAAAAAGGACATGGGAGGCGCGGCAACGGTGCTTGGCCTGGCTCAAATGATCATGTCGGCCAAGCTGCCCGTCAGGCTTCGCGTTCTTATCCCGGCCATCGACAATGCCATCGCTGGTAACGCCTTCCGCCCGGGCGATGTGTTGCGGAGCCGCAAGGGCCTGACCGTGGAGATTGGCAATACCGATGCCGAAGGCCGCCTTGTGGTTGCCGATGCGTTGGCCTTGGCCGATGAGGAACGTCCCAATCTGCTAGTCGACATGGCGACGCTGACCGGTGCCGCCCGCGTGGCGCTGGGGCCCGATCTTCCCCCGTTTTACACTGATGACGATGCCGTGGCAGAAGCGCTTGCCCGCGCCGCCCGCGCCGAAAACGATCCGCTGTGGCGCATGCCGTTGTGGCAGCCCTATAGCCGATTATTCAAATCCGCGATCGCCGAGATGGACAACAGCGGCGACTCAGGGTTCGCTGGCTCTATTACAGCCGCATTGTTTTTGAAACGCTTCGTTGAGCGAGCGAAAACCTACATCCATTTTGACATCTACGCGTGGACGCCGCAGGCCCGCCCCGGCAGGCCCAAAGGCGCTGAAGCTCAAGGTCAAAGAGCGCTTTTTGCCCTTATACAAGAGCGCTTTGCGAAGCCGCTTGCACCTGCCGAAACTTTGCGAGAAAATGATACGGAGCCGTAACAACCTACGGCGTTCCGGATGCGAATCAAATGTCTCGGGCGTTAACCTCCGCGCAATCCCTAAAACTCTGGCACGATGTGGCGCTGGCCATGGTTCACGGCGCGGAAGCCGATTTGTCACTCCGTCAGATCAGTATTTTGCTGACCATTTATCTCGAAGCCCCGCCCCATACGGTGCGTGATCTCGCGCGGAAGCTTAAAGTCTCGAAGCCTGTCATTACGCGGGCGCTTGACACCATGGGCAAGCTCGAGCTTGTTTCGCGCCGCCGCGACAGCAAGGACGGCCGTAATGTCCTGATCCAGCGCACCGTCAAGGGTGCCCTCTACCTCGAGCGTTTTGCCGATACGATTGGCAATTTGTCGGAAAGCATTTAACAATCCTGCCATGTCCGAGCTCGACACGCGCTTGCACGCCTACCGTCCCGATCTGGCTGACGCCCGCCTCATGGGCCGCGTTTCCGCCGAACGCTTCGTCGAGGCCCGCGAGATGCAGATGATAGATCCACTTATTTCCGTCCATAAGTCACCCCGCTTCGACGCCATGCAAATCTCCCAGGCACTGATGGGCGAGAGACTTCGGGTTTTCGATGTGCGGGAAGGCTGGGCCTTCGTTCAACTCGAGCGCGATGGGTATGTCGGCTATGTTTCCGCCGATGCGCTAACCTCGCAACTAACCACGCCCACGCACCGCATTGCCGTGCCTTCGACGTTCGTTTATCTCGCGCCGGACATCAAATCGCAACCCGTCACCGCCGTTACCATGAACGCTGGCGTCACAATCACCGGCGGGGACGAAAAATTTGCTCAACTCGCTGACGGCCGTTTCATCTATCGGCGTCATCTCAAACCCGCAGGCGACCCCGAACGCGATTTCGTGGCGGTCGCCGAAATGTTTCGGCATGCGCCCTATTACTGGGGTGGCAAATCCGTTCACGGCCTCGACTGTTCTGGGCTTGTGCAGTTGGCCCTGGAGGCCTGTGGCGCAGATTGCCCGCGCGACACCGACATGCAGGAAGAAAACCTTGGAAAAAAACTTCTCGTCAACGATCTCGATGGGTTGAGCCGCGGCGACCTCGTGTTCTGGGCGGGCCACGCCGGCATCATGACCGATGAACGAACCTTGCTGCATGCCAACGGCCACCACATGACGACATTGGCTGAACCTTTGCGCGAAGCCGTCGACCGCATCGCCGCGAATGGCAACCAGGTGACGAGCATCAAGCGGCTTTAGTACCCGCGGGCGCGATCAACGAGATTTTCAAGCGCCACGCCCTTTTTGTGCCGCTCGATCTGGCGCGCCACATAGGCGCAGACCACTTCCGGATCGCTGTCGGCAGCGCAATGGGGTGTCACCGTCACCTTTGGATGGGTCCACAACGGGCTGTCCTGCGGCAAAGGCTCCGTTGTGAAAACATCAAGCGTCGCTGCGTGAAGCTCGCCCGTATCGAGGGCCGCCACAATATCATCCGCCACCTGTTGACGGCCGCGCCCGGCATTGATGATCACCGGCGCGCCGAACGGGCCTTCGCGCGAGAGCTTGCGGATTGTCTCGGCATTGATGATGCCGTCCGTGTTCGGCGTCGCCGGCAGCAATGATACGAGAATATCGGTGCGCGCCAGAAACGCATCGAATTCGGAAGCGGCCGCAAAGCTCTCGACGCCCTCGATCTGCTTCCGCGTGCGGCTCCAGCCCGCCACCTTGAAGCCCAGATCGCGCAGGCGCGCCGCCGCTTCTTGGCCCATGACACCGAGTCCCATGATGCCGATTGCAAGCCCTGAGGCCGGGTGGGTCGGGAAAGAATCCCAGATCTTTTTCTTCTGGTTGTCATCGATGCGGCGCTGCTGGCGGTGATGCAGCAAGACATGCAGCACGATATATTCGGCCATGCGCCCCGTAAGGTCGGGGTCATTCACCCGAACGATGGGAATGTTGGCTGGCAGCGTTTGGTCTTTGAGTATCGCATCGACGCCGGCGCCGAGCGAAAAAATCACCTTCAGTTTCGGCAAGCTTTTCACTAGATGGCGCGGCGGCAGCCACGCGGCGGTGTATTCGATCTCCTCGACCCGTCCCATGGCGTCGGGCCAGGCCCGCACATCAAGGCCTGGCGCCACCTTGCGCATGGCTCTGGTCCAGACATCGACGGGCCAAGTAGGAAGAATGAACAGAAAGGCCATTTCTATTGTTTCACGACGGTATCGGACACTGGTTTTAGATTAAGCGCGGCGGCGATAAGGGCCTTGGTATAGTCGGTCTTTGGCTTGGCGAAAACCTCGGCTGTGGGGCCTGACTCGACCATCACGCCGTTCCGCATGACGATGACGTCATTAGCCAGCGCTCGCACCACGCGGAGATCATGGCTGATAAACAGAAAAGCCAGCGTGTGCTTTTGTTGCAGCCCACGCAACAAATCGACGATCTGCGCCTGCACCGACATATCGAGCGCCGAAGTCGGCTCATCCAGCATGATGAAGCGCGGGTCCAGCGCTAGCGCGCGCGCGATGGCGATGCGCTGGCGCTGGCCCCCAGAAAATTCATGGGGGTAACGGTCCATGGTCTCGGGATCGAGACCCACCTCCGTGAGCGCCGTGGCGACACGGGCCCGTCGCTCCTCGGCTGTGAGTTGTTTGCCCTGGACCAGCAGGCCTTCCTCAACGATTTGCTGAATCGAAAGACGCGGTGACAGCGACCCGTAGGGGTCCTGAAACACGATCTGCATTTCCTTGCGCAACGGCCGCATCATCTTCGAGTTGAATCCATCGATGGATTTTCCCATGTAAACGATAGGGCCTTCAGAGGAGATAAGGCGAAGCAGCGCCAATCCCAGCGTTGTCTTGCCGGAACCAGACTCGCCAACGACGCCGAGAGTTTGCCCCGCCCGCACTGTCGCATCGATGCCGTCCACCGCCTTGATGTGTCCGATGGTCCGGCGGAAGAAGCCGCGCTTGATGGGAAACCAGACTTTCAAGCCCCTGGTTTCGAGAACGATGGGCGCGCTTGGATCGTGCGCCGGCGGCAAGCCCTTCGGCTCTGCGGATAGCAGCATCTTGGTGTAGGCATGTTTCGGATGGGAAAACACTGTCTTTGCCGGGCCTTGCTCGACAATCTTGCCTTTTTGCATCACTGCCACTGTGTCCGCCATATGGCGCACGATGCCGAGATCATGGGTGATGAGCAGCAACGCCATGCCGAACTCGGCCTGAAGGTCTTTCAGCAGTTTCAGGATTTGCGCCTGCACGGTGACATCGAGCGCCGTCGTCGGCTCGTCGGCGATGAGCAGATCGGGATTGTTGGCGAGCGCCATGGCAATCATTACGCGCTGGCGCTGGCCACCTGAAAGCTGGTGTGGATAATCGAGCAGCCGCGTCTGTGGATCGCGAATGCCGGTCTTGCCGAGAAGTTCGATAATGCGCGCGCGCTGGGCTTCTCCCGTCAGTCCCCCGTGCAGTTCCAGAATTTCCCCGATTTGCCGCTCCACGGAATGCAGCGGATTAAGCGAAGTCATGGGCTCCTGAAAAATCATGGTGATGTCGTTGCCGCGCACCCGGCGAAGATCGTGCTCGTCGGCGTCAAGCAGTTCCTGGCCTTTGAAGATAACCGAGCCCGATGGGTGAGATGCCGAAGGATAGGGCAACAGTTTAAGGATTGAGAGCGCCGAGACGGATTTTCCCGAACCCGACTCGCCTACCAGCGCCAGCGTTTCGCCCTTGTTGATGGCAAACGATACGCGCTCGACCGCCAATGTGGCGCGCTCGCCTTGATGAAAGGCGACCGAAAGATCTTTCACAGCGAGAAGAGGTTCCTTCATGCGAAAGTTTTTCGCGGATCGAGCGCGTCCCGCACCGCTTCGCCGATAAACACAAGAAGCGACAGCATGATGGAGACGACCAGAAATCCGGTGATGCCGAGCCAAGGGGCCTGCAGATTGTTTTTGCCCTGGGCCACGAGTTCTCCAAGCGAAGCCGAACCCGGCGGCAGACCGAAGCCGAGAAAGTCAAGCGAGGTGAGCGTGGTCACCGAACCTGCCAGGATGAAGGGCATGAAGGTGATGGTGGAGACAACGGCGTTCGGCATCAGATGCTTGAACATGATGCGCAAGTCGGAAAGCCCCAATGCCCGCGCGGCGCGCACATACTCGAAGTTCCGCGCGCGAAGGAACTCGGCGCGCACCAGCCCCACCAGCCCTGTCCATGAAAACAGCAGGAGGATGAATAGCAGAATCCAGAACGTTGGCGTGATGAAGGCCGCGAGGATGATGAGGAGATAAAGCGTCGGCATCGATGTCCAGATATCGATGAACCGCTGGAACAAGAGATCGGTCCAGCCGCCGAAAAAACCCTGAATGGCGCCGGCCGCCATGCCGATGATGGACGAGAGGATTGTGAGGATGAGGCCAAAGGCAACGGAAATACGAAACCCATAGATAAGACGGGCCACCACATCACGGCCCTGATCGTCGGTGCCAAGCCAGTTCATGTTGCCGAACGTGCAGTTGGGATCGTCCGTGCCTGCCTGATATTTGATGCAAGCCTGTTCATCGCTGAGGCGGAAGGCGGGCGGCGAGGGCGCGGGCCTCGGCAGTTCGTTGTTCACCGTGTTGTAGGAATAGCGGATGGGCGGCCAGATCATCCAGCCATTGGCGGCGATCTCTTCCTGATTGACCGGATCGCGATAATCGGTCCGCGCCAGAAAGCCGCTGAATTTCGATTCCGGATAATCCACGAACGTCGGAAACAGCAGCTCGCCTTTGTAGAACACCAGAACGGGCCGGTCGTTGGCGATAAAGGGTGCGAAGACCGCAATAAGGAACAGGACGCCGAAAATCCAGAAGGACCAGAAGCCGCGCCGGTTCGATTTGAAAATATGCCAGCGCCGCGCGTTCAGCCCCGATAGTTTCATGGGCTAAACGTCCCGCCGCTCAAAATCGATGCGAGGATCGATCCATGTGTACATGAGGTCGGAGATGAGGCCGACCACGAGGCCAACGAGCGTGAAGACGTAGAGATTTGCGAAGACGATTGGATAGTCGCGGTCGAGCGCCGCCTTGTAGGTGAGGTACCCCAGCCCATCCAGTGAAAACACCGTTTCAATAAGGAGCGCCCCCGTGAAAAAAGCACCGAGGAAGGCGCCGGGAAAGCCCGATATCACCAGCAGCATCGCATTTCGGAAGACGTGGCCGTAGAGCACCTGACGTTCGTTCAGTCCCTTGGCGCGCGCCGTCACCACATATTGCTTGCGGATTTCATCGAGGAAGGAGTTTTTGGTGAGCAGAGTCATGGTGGCGAAGCCGCCGATGCCCATGGCGAGGAGCGGCAGAGCCAAATGCCAGGCGTAGTCCGCAACCTTGCCCATCACGCTCAGGGATTCGAAATTGTCCGAGGTGAGCCCGCGCAAGGGAAACCAGCTGAAATAGCTGCCGCCCGCGAACACCACGATCAGCATGATGGCGAGGATGAAACTCGGAATGGCATAGCCCACGATGATAACGCCCGAGGTCCAGATATCGAAACCGCTGCCATCATTCACAGCCTTGCGGATGCCGAGCGGGATCGAGATCAGATATTGAATGGCGGTGAGCCAGAGCCCGAGCGAGATCGACACGGGCATCTTCTCGATCATCAGGCTGACGACGCTGCGGTCCCTGAAATAGCTCTCGCCGAAATCGAAAGTGAGATAATTACCGATCATCAGCAGGAAGCGTTCATGCACCGGCTTGTCGAAACCAAACTGCTTCTCCAGCGATTTGATGAATTCCGGATCGAGTCCCTGAGCGCCCCGGTACTTGAATGTCGTCGCACCGCCGCCCGTGCCCGTTGTCCGGTCCTGGATGCCCGCTTCGTTTCCCGCATCACCGCTAACGCGCGATAGCGAATCCGTGCCGGTGCCCTGCATCTTGGCGATCACCTGCTCGACGGGCCCGCCAGGCACGAACTGGATCACCGCAAAGGTCATCAGCATGATGCCGAGCAGCGTCGGGATCATCAGCAGAATGCGTTTGATTATATAAGCGCCCATTGCCGAAGTTCAGTTCCCGATTGCCGCGGCCTTCTTCGCGTCATACCACCAGGTGTCGACGATGCCACGGTCATATTTGGGCTTGAGCTCTGGCCATCCGAAACGATCCCAATGGGCAACCCAAAAGCTCGCCTTGTGCCAGTTGGGAACCCAGAACAGCTCGGCGCGCAAAACCCGGTCGAGCGCCCGGCCGGCAATGTCAAGTGCCTCGCGGGTTTTGGCGGAGACGACTTTTTCGATCAGCATATCGATGGCCGGGCTTGCGACTCCGGACATGTTATAAGTGCCTGGCGCGTTGGCGGATGCGGTGCCGAAGAACACCCGAAGATCGGTGCCAGGCGTCACGCCAGAAGCAAAACGGCTCAAAATCAGATCGAAGTTGAAATCTTCCCGCCGCGATTGATATTGCGCTTCATCCACCGTGCGGATCGTGGCATCGATGCCAAGGAGCCGCAGATTTTTCACATATGGCGCCAAAACCCGCTCGAACACCGGGCTTTCAATCAAAAATTCTGCCTCCAGGGTTTCGCCTTTGTCATTCTTTCGCAGGTTCCCGTCGGTCTTCCAGCCGGTGGCATCGAGCAATTGCGATGCTTCCCGTAACAATTTGCGGTCCTGGCCCGAACCATCGCTTAACCGCGGCAGTTCCGGCGGGCCAAAAACCTCCGGGCGCAATTCCCCGCGCCAAGGCTCAAGCAGGGCCAGTTCCTCCGGCGACGGTAGGCCCACCGCCTTCAGCGGCGACAGCTCGAAGAAACTCTCCGTCCGCTCATAGAGGCCGTGAAACAAATTGGCGTTGGTCCACTCGAAATCGAAAGCCAGGTTGAAGGCCCGGCGCACCCTTATGTCCTGGAACTTGGCGCGCCGGAGGTTGAAGAAGAAGCCCTGCGCGCCCGATGGCGTTTCGTCGGGGAGCACCGTCTGCTTGACCCGCCCTTCCAATATCGCCGGAAAATCATAAGCCACCGCCCAATCGCGCGAGGTATATTCCTCGCGAAGATCGATCACGCCGGATTTCAGCGCCTCGAACCCCGCCGTCCGCTCGCGGAAATAATCGAAACGCAATTCATCGAAATTGTAGCGGCCGCGATTGACGGGCAGATCCTTGGCCCAGTAGTCCGCACGCCGCCCGTAAGTCACATACTCGCCGACTCGGAAACTTTTGATCGCATAGGGCCCCGATCCCAGCGGCGGCTCAAGGCTCGTCCTGGCGAAATCGACTTTGCCGTAGTAGGCTTTCGAAAACACCGGCAGCTGTGCCACGACCAGCGGCAAATCGCGTACATTTTCGCCCTTGAAGCTGTAACGCACATTATGTGCATCGAGGATTTTGCAACCCTCCACATCCCTGATCGTGATCTTGATGCGTTCATCGCCCTTGGTGGAGAGCAATCTGAAACTGTCGCAGACGTCCTCAGCGGTTACCGCCGACCCATCGGCGAACCTCGCTTCCGCGCGCAACGCGAAACTGACGCTTCCGCGGTCTTGAGACACATCGGCGGTTTTTGCGATGAGCCCATAGACCGCATCGGGCTCATCCATGGCCCGCGCCATCAGCGTGTCGAACATAAGATCGTAACCCTGAACCGGATCGCCCCTGAGAATATAGCCGTTGAAACTATCGAAGGTGCTGATGGCGGCCGGGCCGATCAGCGCCATTCGTCCGCCCCTGGGGGCTTGCGGGTTTACATAATCAAAATGGCTGAAGCCCGGCCCATATTTCAGTTCTCCGAACACCGAGAGGCCGTGCCGGGGTTCCGCCTGGGCGGGCGCCGCGGCAAGCAGCAGAAGGGCGAACACCAGGCCCCGCTTCATTTTAGCGATGCCACCCTCTTGGCCTTTTCCTCGTCCCACCACCAGATCGATGGAAACCCTAAGGAATAGTCCGGCAATATGGCGAGCCTGCCGAAACGATCCCAGCGGGCGATGCGCTCGTAGGCGGCATACCACATGGGCACCACGTACTCGTTCCACAGGAGCACCCGGTCGAGCGCCTTGCACGCGGCGATGAGGCCCGGCCGGTCAGTGGCGAAAATAATCTTGTCGACGATCTGGTCGACGGCGGGATTCTGGATCCCCACGTAGTTGCGGCTGCCGTTCTTTCCCGCCGCCTCGCTCCCCCAAAAATCCCGTTGCTCGTTGCCCGGCGAAAGCGACTGGCCCCAACTGCCGACAATGATATCATAATCGAACGTCTGGGTCTGGCGCTCATACTGCGCGCTGTCGATGGTCTTGATGCGAACGCCGATGCCAAGCAATTCCAGCTGTTGCTGGTAGGGAAGCGCGATGCGTTCGAAGGTGGGCGAGTCGAGCAGGAATTCGACCTGCAGCTGTTCGCCCTTGCCGTTCTTGAGGACCGACCGACCCCCGTCTGCTGTCACGTTCCACCCGGCCTCCGCCAATAACCGCGAAGCCTCGCGCAAGTTTTTGCGCCGGTCCTGGGCTGTCACGCTGACGGGGTTGGCATATTCCTTCGTGAACACCTCGGGCGGAATCTGCTCCCGGAGGGGTTCGAGGATCGCCAGTTCCTCAGGGCCGGGCAGCCCTTTTGCTTGCATCTCGGAATTATTGAAATAGCTCCGCGAGCGCGTGTACTGGCCGTAGAAAAGATTGGCGTTGGACCATTCGAAGTCGAAGGCAAGATTGAAAGCCCGGCGCACGCGCTGGTCCCGGAATTTCTCGCGCCTCAGATTGAAGGCCCAGCTCTGCATGCCTTCGACGTTTTTTAGTTTGATTTCCTCCTTGAGGACGCGGCCATCCTTGAGTGCCGGGAAAGCATAACCGGTGGCCCAGATCTTCGAAGAGTTTTCCAATCGCCAATCATACTGGTCGCCCTTGAGGGCCTCGAAAGCCACGTTGGCATCGCGGAAATAGATGTATTCGATCTCATCGAAATTATCTTGGCCGACGTTGACCGGCAAATCCCTGCCCCAATAGTCCTCAACGCGTTTGAGTTTCACCGAAACGCCGGTCTTCACCTCCGCTGCCTTGTAGGCGCCCGAGGAGAGCGGCGTTTCCAGCGTGGTCTCCTTGATGTCGCGCTGCTTCCCGTTGGCGTCCGTCCGGGTCCACCAGTGTTTCGGCAGCACCGGCAGCTGCCCGGTGATGAGCGGCAACTCGCGGTTGCCCGAGGTGCTAAAAGTGAAACTCACCTCGTGATCGCCCGTCTGCTCCGCCTTGGTGATGTTCTTGTAATAGGAATTATAAAACGGATGGGATTCGCGAAGCGTTATCATGCTCCAGATCGCATCATCGGGCGTCATCGGCGTGCCATCGTGGAAGCGCGCTTCCGGACGCAGCCGGTAGACGACTTGCGAGCGATCCTCCGGATGCCACACGGCGGATGCAACGAGACCATATTCCGTCGAGGGCTCGTCAAGCGCCGAGACCAGCAACGTCTCGTTGGTGGCGGCTGGCGCTGTCTCGCCCTTGAAGCTGTAAGGATTGAGACTGTCGAAAGAACCCACCAGTGCAAAGCGCACACGCCCGCCCTTGGGCGCTTGCGGGTTCACATAGCTGAAATGCCGGAAGTCCGGGCCATATTTGACATCGCTGAACAGCGTTAGCGCATGCCGGAACTGCCGGTCATCGGCATGGGAGATTTGCGCGCCCATGATTTTGGCGAGCGGCGAAAGGCCGGCAAGTTTGAGAAGGGATCGGCGGGAAAAAATCATCACAGGCTGTCGCTCCTGATCATGGGACCGCTTAAATACGCCTTTGCCTTCCGAAAAGAAAACACCGGCGAGAGGCGCCGATGTTAATTCTTGGAAAGTATTGAGGCCGTTACGGGGCAGGGAGCGGTTTCGGCGTATCCGACAGCGTGGCGAGATAGGCCAGAAGATCGGCGCGGGTCGTGTCCTTCTTGAGCCCGCCATAAATCATTTTGGTGCCTGGCACTTGTTCCTTGGGATTCTTGATATAGGCATTGAGGGCGTCGAAGGTCCATGGCTCTGAAGCCTTGGCCTTCATGGCCTCGGAATAGGGAAATCCCGGAACCGCCGCGTGCGGCCTGTCCACCACGTTCCACAGATTTGGACCCACCTTGTTGGGCCCGTCCTTCACGAAAGTATGGCAGGCAGCACAGGCCCTCGCTGCGGCTTCGCCCTTCTTCGGGTCGGCGGCGGCGAGCAGCGTTCCGAGTGAAACCGCCGCAACCTCTTCACCCCCGGTTTCACCACCCCCCGTGGCGTCGGCCACTTCGATAGCGAAGCCCGGCTTCTCCGGTTTTTCCGAGTAATAAATCACTTCGGAGGCAGCCTTGAGGCCGAACACCACGAGCGCCGTGCCCAGAACTGCCCCGGCGATTTTATTGAATTCAAAGCTGTCCATCGAACGGGTTGACCCTCGAGCCTCTGATTTTGCGGGCGGAAACTAATTGTTTCTCAAGGTGACCGCAATACGTATAAGACGGTCGTGAGCATTTGCCGCGCCTAGACTCAAGCCCATGATTGAAAACCACAATACCATCGTCGTAATCCCTGCGCGAATGGCCTCCACCAGGCTCCCCGGAAAGCCCTTGGCCGACATTCACGGCCTGCCGATGATCATTCACGTCTGGCGCCGCGCGGTGGCCGCCAATGTCGGTCAAGTCCTTGTGGCTGCGGCCGAAAACGAAATCGCCGAAATCATCCGCACGGCCGGGGGCGACGCCATTGTCACCGACCCCTCCCTGCCGTCAGGCTCCGACCGTATTGCCGAGGCGTTGCGCCTACGCGATCCAGCCCAGCGCTTCGGTTTCGTGGTCAATCTGCAGGGCGATCTCCCCACCATTGATGCACTGTCGATCCAGCGTTGTCTTGCCGGGCTGGTGAACGAGCAGGCCGAAATTTCAACCATCGCCGCGCCGATCGAAACGGATGCGGATTTAGCCAATCCCAATATCGTCAAGGCGATCACGCCCTTGAACGATGAGCGCGAAGTGGCCTTCGCGCGCGACTTCGTGCGCGAGATCGATCCCGGACACGAGCCCCCTTACTGGCATCACATCGGCGTTTATGCCTATCGGCGAAGCGCGCTTGACCGTTTTGTCTCCCTGCCAGTCAGCGCGCGTGAAGCCAAGCGCAATCTCGAACAGATGCGCGCCCTCGACAATGGCATGAACATCGTCGTGGTCCGCGTCGAAGCGGTGCCGCTCGGCGTCGACACTCCCGCCCAACTTGAAACCGCCCGCCAGATGTTGAGGCAACCCTGATGGCCCCTAAAATTGCCTATCAGGGGGAGCCAGGCGCCAATTCCCACATCGCCTGCCGCGAGGCCTATCCCAGCCACGAGCCCATGGCCTGCGGCACCTTCGAGGACGCCTTTCAAGCGGTGAAGGATGGCGAGGCGGCCCTTGCTATGATTCCCATCGACAATTCCGTAGCCGGCCGCGTCGCCGATATTCATCACCTGATGCCGCGCGCCAATCTCCATATCATCGGCGAGCATTTCCTGCGCGTGCATCATCAGCTGATGACCGCGCCGGGAGCCGATCTCGCCCGCATCGCCAGTGTGCACAGCCATGTGCATGCGCTGGGTCAATGCCGTAAAATCATCCGTGAACTGAAGATCAAGCCGGTCGTCGCCGCCGACACGGCTGGTGCGGCGCGCGAGCTTTCGGAATCCCGCGACCCTTCCCGCGCCGTGATCGCCACAGCACTTGCCGCCGAGATTTATGGACTTCAGATCGTCCGCAAGGACGTCGAGGATGAAGATCATAATACGACACGCTTTATCGTCCTCTCGGCCACGGCCCAGGACGCCCGCCCTGAGGATGCTCCCGTGGTGACGAGTTTTGTCTTCCGTGTGCGGAACGTCCCCGCCGCGCTCTACAAGGCCATGGGTGGGTTTGCCACCAATGGCGTCAACATGACCAAGCTCGAATCCTACCAGTTGGAAGGCCAGTTCTCCGCCACGCAATTCTACGCCGATGTCGAGGGCCACCCATCCGAACGCCCGGTCAGGCTGGCGCTGGAGGAACTGGAATTTTTCACCAGCTATCTGAAGGTGTTGGGCGTCTACAAGGCGAGCCCCTTCCGCGCCGAAATCGCCAGGCGCATGCAGCCCTCTGCCGGCAGCTGAAACCTGCTCGGGCGTTACTCCGCCGTTTTCGACGTTTGGGCTTCACGCTCCGTGAGCATGCCGTCGACCAGCACGACCGTGCGTTCGAGATCGGCGATGGCGTCTTCCAGTTCGCCCCGTTGTTTCCGCAAGGCCTCCAGGCGTTCGCGCATTTTGGTGGAAGCGATGCGAAGCTGGGTCAGCTGGCCGTCGCGTAGGTTATAGAGGTCGAGCATCTCCTTGATCTCTTCCAGAGCGAAACCCACTTTCTTGCCGCGCAGGATGAGTTGAAGACGAGCCCGGTCGCGATAATTGAAGATGCGCGTCCAGCCCCGGCGCGCAGGGTGCAGAAGGCCCTTTTGCTCATAGAAGCGCAAGGTCCGGGGAGTAACGCTGAACTCCCGGCACAGTTCGGTTATGGAATATGTCCGATCCCGGCTCGGCCGGTCTTTTGGATCTGTTGCGGCCATGTTGGTCTCCAGGGATGAGTGTCCTCAAGCACGGTTAGTGACGCAACGTCGATTGAATCCATGGCGTTGAGCAGTTGTCACGACTGCCTCCGAACTACGTTTCTCAATGCCTCAATCGCGGTTCAGATGGCCCCACAGAAATGGCGATTTCCGCCAAAATATGAACCGCTTAACTGAATCTTTACCAAACCCGTTAACTTTTGCACAGGGAAAACCCGAGGCCTGCCTTTTTCCCGGTT
>JBGTNZ010000097.1:0-6424 GCA_041742805.1 Aestuariivirga sp. | reverse complement strand
ACTGCGCAAGCGCGAAGCTTTTCGTGCGGCGTTCGATAATTTCGACCCGAAAAAGATGGCAAAATACGACGTGCGGAAACTTGACGCCCTGATGCAGGATACGGGCATCGTGCGCAACCGCCTGAAGATCGATGCGAGCGTCAGCAATGCAAAAGCCTATCTGGCCGTGCCGGATTTCTCGGCTTACCTGTGGAATTTTCTGGATGGCAAGCCCTTGCAAAACAAGCTTCGCAGCATGAGCGATGTGCAAGCCACAACACCGCTCGCCGAAAAAATCTCCAAGGACCTGAAACAGCGAGGCTTCCGCTTTGTCGGCCCCACCATCGTTTACGCCTTCATGCAGGCGTGCGGGTTGGTGAATGATCACATGATGGATTGCCATCGCTATCCAGCCGTCAAGAAGTTGGCGCGGTAGAGGTGGCAAACGCACCGCGGGCCTGGCAGCGCATGCTTTCGGGGCGGAGGCTCGATCTCCTCGATCCTTCACCGCTCGATATTGAAATCGAGGATATTGCCCATGGGCTGGCGCGGGTGGCGCGGTGGAACGGCCAGACCAAGGGCGATCATGCCTTCTCGGTGGCGCAGCACTGCGTGCTGGTGGAGCAAATCGCCTTTCATCTTGGTCCACGCCTTGACCGCCACGCGCGGCTGGCGGCGCTGCTGCACGATGCACCGGAATATGTGATCGGCGACATGATCTCGCCGTTCAAGGCGGCGCTCAGTTACGATTATAAGGCCTTTGAGCGGCGGCTGATGACGGCGATCCACATCCGGTTCGGCCTGCCGCCGGCATGCAATGCAGCGCTTGAAAAGGAGATCAAGAAGGCCGACCATATGGCCGCCTATCTGGAAGCGACCCAGCTTGCGGGATTCAGCGTGGCGGAGGCCGATAAATTTTTCCGCCGTCCACGCGGGCTCGAGGGCGAGGGTTCGCAAAAGTTTCACCGGCTGAAACCGCTTGCGCCACCGGAGGCCGCCGCCATCTATCTCAAGAAATTCAAACAACTTCAGTGAGACCAATGATCATCGTTTGCCCGCTCAACAAGGTTCAGCCGCTCGTCGACCAGCATGGCGTCAGCCATGTGATAAGCCTGCTTGGCCCCGATACGCCGCAGCGCAGTTTTGAGAGGATCGAGCGCGAGCGCCATCTCTGGCTGTCGTGCCATGACATCGTTCAGCCCGAAGACGGTTTCACCCCGCCCTGCGCGACCGATGCCGATAAGCTCGTGAGCTTTCTCAAGGGCTGGGATCGTTCCACGCCGATGCTGATCCACTGCTGGGCAGGCATCAGCCGTTCAACCGCTGCCGCCTATACGGCGATGTGCCTGTTCAAGCCGGAAGCCGACGAGGAGGACCTAGCCTGGCAATTGCGGAAAGCCTCGCCGTCGGCCTCGCCAAACCGGCTGATCGTTTCCTTCACCGACGCGGTTCTTGGCCGTGAGGGTCGCATGGTCCGCGCCATCGACAAGATCGGCCGGGGCGCGGACGCTTTCGAGGGCGTGCCCTTCTGGATTCCCTACTCCCAGTGGGAGAAGGAGGGGCCCATCGCGTAAGCGATGGGCGGATGAGGGGATACGGTGCTCATCGTCAGCCGCCGTGTTCCCTCACCTTCCCAAGCTTCGCTTGGGCCCCTTCCTCTCCCCAAAGGGGAGAGGTGAAGATTATGAGTGGGCGTAATCCCAATAGAGTTCACGGGCTTTCGCCGTCATAGGGCCGGGCTGCAAGCTTTGCGTCTCGATCCGCGTAATGGGCATCACCTTGCCATAGTTGCCGGTGGAGAAGATTTCGTCAGCGTCAAGGAAATCCCGCCAGAGGAGCGAGCGTTCATGGACGGTTATGCCTGCCCGGCGCAGGAGGGCCGCTACCCGCTGGCGCGTTACGCCGTTGAGGAATGTGCCGTTGGGCACCGGCGTGTGGGCGGCGCCATCCTTCACCAGCCAGATATTGGCGGTGGAGAGTTCCGCCACGTGGCCCAGGGAATCAAGCATCGCGGCGTTTTCGAAGCCCCTCGCCTTGGCGTCGCGCATGGCGCGGGCCGAATTGGGATAGTGGCAGGCGGCCTTGGCGTCGGTGGGCGCGTATTCGAAGGAAGGCCTGCGGAAGGGCGAGAGCGTGACGGAGAAGCCCTTGGAGCGCGGCAGCGCCGACTCATAGACGGAAACCGAGAACTCCGTGGTTTCGGGATCCACATCGACGAAGCCGTCCGCCGCCCAGAACATGGGCCGCAGATAGAGTTCGGCATTCTTGGGGAACTTGGCGATGCCCTCGCGGGTGAGTTCCTCGATCTCGCCCGCGTTCTTCAGAATCTTGAGGCCGAAACTTTCAGCCGAACGGACGATGCGCTGGCAGTGCAGATCGAGATCGGGCGCCACACCCTCGAACGCCCTTCCGCCGTCGAAAACACAGGAGCCGAGCCACGGCGCATGAGTCATGGGCCCCATGAACATGGGATTGCCGCTATGCCACTTGCCCCGGTACCAGGTCCAGGCGTTTCCCTCGTTTTCCTTCCAGGCCATGCAACTCCTCCGAAACGGATGCTCCCCCGTCATGGCCAAGTTGTGCGGAAAAAAGATGCCCGGAGCAAGTCCGGGCATGACGAATGGAGAAAGCTGAACGCTAAAGGGTATCGGAATAGAAAATATGGTGGCCGATCTTGATCAGGCGCTTCATGCTCTTCGCCCATTTGGGGTTCACGTAGTCGGCGTGATAATTGGTGGCCGTGCCGACGGCGCCGATGGATTGGTCGCCGGCAATTGCCTTGAGGGCGATGCGCTTGGAGTTGGCCCAGGCGGTGGGCTGCCTCACGTCGTCGGGCAAGCCATCGCAGGCAAAGGAGAACTGGCAGGAATTGCGCCGCCCGGAACCTTGGTAAACCACGCCGCAGATCGATTTCGGAAAGTCGGGGTCCTTGACGCGGTTGAGAATAACCTTAGCGACGGCCAGCTGGCCCAACTCGGTTTCGGAACGGGCTTCGAAATAAATGGCGCGGGCCAGGCAATTCTCTTCGGCAAGGCGCACGCGGCGTGCCGCAATGACCTTCTGCTTCTCGCCGCGCTTCAGCTTGTACGACCGTTCGATTTTGGCCCTGGAAGGTGTCAGCACGGGCTTGCGAAGGCTGGGTTCATCGAGTTCTTTTTTGAGAGAGGCTGCTAGGCGGTCCGGCTCTTTCTTGGAAGCAGCCACCGGTTCTTCCTTGAGATTAACCGAGGCCGGCATAATTCTCACGGTCCTGACGGGATCATACTTCAGGCTATCGCCCTTGCCGGCTTCGACCACGACTTGCCCGGCCAGGACGTTGAGATTGACGATATCGAAATTGCTGCCTTCCGGCAGCAGCGAACCCTTGCCAAAAATCGTGGAGGCGGGTGCTGCGATCGCATCCAGGCGTTCATCGGGGAGGGCATTATGGGCGATGGCGTTCTGGCCCATGTAGTGGCCGGCAAAAGCGAAGGCCAGAACCAGCATGAAGCCACCGAAGGCAAAGGGACCATATTCGCGAATCAAGCCGCGGCGCTCGACAAGCTCAAGGTCCTCGTGACGGACCGGCCGTTGCGGCCTATAAACTCGCCCTGCTTTCGTCACTTCCCCTCAACATACCGTGGGCCGTTTTATGGTTACGGCGGTGTTAACTCGCGGCAGTTTAACTCAGGCACGTTTATCATAAGTTAACCATGCCAGCAACCCAAAGCGGCCAGATTGCAAACAAATTTGCCGACCCCCAACTTTGCGGTTGACTCTGAAATAGTTCAACGATTTGAAAGTTTTGCCTGGGCAGCGGCCAGCCTCGCGATGGGCACGCGGAAGGGCGAGCAGGAAACATAATCGAGGCCCGCCGTTTCGCAGAAGCCGATCGAGGCCGGATCGCCCCCATGTTCGCCACAAATCCCCAGCTTGATCTCAGGCCGCGTGGCCCGGCCCCGGCTTGCCGCCATGGTGACGAGTTCGCCAACGCCTTCGATGTCCAGCGAGATAAAGGGATCGATTTTGAAGATCCCCTTGGCCGTATATTCGCCAATAAAGCGGGCAGCATCGTCCCGGCTGATGCCGTAAACCGTCTGGGTCAGATCGTTGGTGCCGAAGGAAAAGAACTCGGCCGAGTGGGCGATGTCGCCGGCCAGAAGGGCGGCGCGGGGCAGTTCGATCATGGTCCCCACCAGATAATCGATATTGACGCCGGTCTCCGCCGCCACCGCTTTCGCCACCCCGACGACGCGGTCCCGGATCATGTCGAGTTCGGCCCTGGCCGCCACCAACGGCACCATGACTTCGGGGATTGGCGCCTTGCCGTTGCGGCGCGCTACTTCGGTCGCCGCTTCAAAAATCGCGCGGGCCTGCATCTCGGCGATTTCGGGATAGCTGATCGCCAGCCTGACGCCGCGATGGCCGAGCATGGGATTGAACTCATGCAATTCCGCCACCCGTGCGCGCAGCGCCTCGGGATCGGCGTTCATCTCCTCGGCCACCTCCTCGATTTCATGGTCGGCTTGCGGCAGAAATTCGTGCAAGGGCGGGTCGAGCAGGCGGATGGTGACGGGCAGGCCCGCCATGATCTCGAATAATTCGATAAAATCCTTGCGCTGCATGGGCAGGATTTTGGCAAGCGCCACACGGCGTCCTTCCTCCGTGTTGGCGAGGATCATCTCGCGCACCGCGACAATGCGGTCCGTTTCAAAGAACATATGTTCGGTGCGGCAGAGGCCGATGCCTTCAGCGCCGAAATCCCGCGCCGTCCGCGCATCGAGTGGGGTTTCGGCGTTGGCCCGGACGTTCATGCGCCGCACCCCGTCAGCCCAGCCCATGAGCGTTGAAAAATCGCCGGAGAGTGCCGGCTTGATAGTTGCTACCTCGCCCTTGATCACCTGGCCGGTTGAGCCATCGATGGTGATGATGTCGCCCTTGTTCAGCGCCAGTCCAAGGGAACTCATGGTGCCCGCCCGGTAATCGATACGGATGCCGCCGGCACCGGACACGCAGGGCTTGCCCATGCCGCGCGCCACCACCGCCGCATGGGAAGTCATGCCGCCCCGCGCCGTCAGAATGCCTTCCGCGGCATGCATCCCATGAATATCCTCAGGACTGGTTTCGATGCGAACCAGAATGACCCGGCGCTTCAGGCCCTTGAGGCGCTCCGCTTCGGCCGAGTCGAAGACGATTTCACCCGATGCAGCACCGGGTGAGGCGGGGAGACCGGTGGCGATCACTTCGCGCTTGGCTGAGGGGTCGAGCGTGGGATGCAACAATTGGTCGAGCGAAGCGGGATCGATTCGCAGGATCGCCTCATCCCTGGTGATCAGACCCGCGTTCGCCATGTCGACGGCGATCTTGAGCGCGGCGTTGGCGGTGCGCTTGCCGGTGCGGGTTTGCAGCATCCAGAGCTTGCCGTCCTGGATGGTGAATTCCAGATCCTGCATGTCGCGGTAATGGTTTTCCAGCTTGTCGAAGGTGGCCTGAAGTTCCTTGAAGGTTTGGGGCATGAGGGCTTCGAGGGACGGCGCGTCCGATCCCGCTTCCTTGCGCGCGCGCTCGGTGATGTTCTGCGGCGTGCGAATGCCCGCGACCACATCCTCGCCCTGGGCATTGATGAGGAACTCGCCATAGAGCGCCTTTTCGCCAGTGGAGGGATTGCGGGTGAAGGCAACGCCGGTGGCCGAGGTCTCGCCCATATTGCCGAACACCATGACCTGAACATTGACCGCGGTCCCCCAATCCTCAGGGATGTTGTTGAGTTTTCTGTAGGTGATGGCACGCGCCGACATCCAGGATTCGAACACAGCCCCGACCGCACCCCACAATTGTTCATGTACATCCTGGGGAAAAGGCTTGCCGGTATGATTCTTCACAACCGCCTTGTAGCGGGCGATGAGCGCCGCCCATTCGTCAGCGGAAATCTCGGTGTCGAGCTTATAGCCCTTCTCATCCTTGTAGCCGCCGAGAATATCCTCGAACTCGGCGTGTTCGACGCCCAGCACCACGGCGGAATACATGCCGATGAAGCGGCGATAGCTGTCATAGGCGAAACGCCGGTCGCCTGAGCGCGAAGCCAGGCCTTCGACGGTTTCATCATTGAGCCCGAGATTGAGAACCGTATCCATCATGCCGGGCATCGAAGCCCGGGCCCCGGAACGCACCGAAACGAGTAGCGGTGTGGCGCAGTCGCCGAAAGTGGCGCCGACGATCTTGCCCACTCCGGTCAGCGCCGCTTCAGCTTCGGCGCGCAATCCTTCCGGGTACTGATGGTTTTTGGTGTATTGGTTGCAAACGGCGGTGGTGAAGGAACACACCGGTAAGCCCTTCCCGCAGGACGTGCACGAGCAATTGTGGGGTGCGGTGGGCGCGGTGTTTGACTCCTGGATGTCGGCGCGCGCCATCACTTACAGGAAGCTCAATAACATTCCCGAAGATTGGGGCACGGCGGTCAACGTCC
>JBGTNZ010000096.1:0-6754 GCA_041742805.1 Aestuariivirga sp. | reverse complement strand
TGCCGGTGCCTCGCTCCTGCAACTCTATTCAGCGCTCGTCTACAGGGGCCCGGGCCTCATCGGCGAAATCCTTAAGGGGCTTGCGAACAAGCTCCACGGCTCCGGCGCGTCATCGCTTTCCGAAATTGTAGGCCGCGATGCCCCCGCCCTGGCTCACCAGGGAGTGAGCGGCACATAAGTGTTGAAGAGTTTTTCCGTGGTGCCGTTAGACTGCAGGCGGTCCAGCGCAATGTCGAAAGCATCGCGAATATCAGCGCGGTCGCGTCTGACCAGGAAAGCGAGATTGCGGCTGAACGTCTCGAAATCGGAATAGGCGCCGCCAAAAATTTTGCAGCAGCCACGCGAGGCGGCCCCCGAAATCCAATAGATGAGCCGCAGATTATCGGCAAAGAGCGCATCCACCGCGCCGGTGCGCAATGCCTCCTGGGCTTGCGCTTCGCTGTCGAGGATAAGCAGCTCAGAGTCCGCGTAATGGGCCGCGAGCCAGGCCGCATGGGCGGTTTCTTTCACTGCGGCGATCCGCCTGCCAGCAAGGGCCCGTGCGTCGCTGGCCTTAAGAGGGTTCCCGATTTGCGCCGCGAACCGGCCAAAACTGCGGAACCATGGCCGCGTCATCAGCGCGTGCACCAATGCCTTCTCGTCGATCCGTGGGCCCGAAACGACCACATCATGTTCCCGGCTTGCGAGTCCCTTCAGCAATTCCGGCAGCGGCTTCAAGGACACTTCACATTTAATCTTGATCTCCGCGCATGCCGCCAAAGCCAGTTCCACCGAAAGCCCGGCGGGCACGCCCGATCTCGCCTGAAAACTATAGGGCGGAAAATCCACATCGGCTGCGAGGCGAATGATCATGCCTTGCGGGAAGGCAGGCATCTTCGCCTCCGCCTGGATCTTGCGAAACTTTGGCAGCTTGTACCCGGCGGCCTCCTGTCCGCCCGATGCCGAGACCGCTAGCGGAATGACGATCAAAATCCATAAACACAACCAGAGGGCGCTTGTTGTTTTGACGTAAGGGAGCTTCATTTGTTGACGCAAAGGAAAAAGAACCTTGTCGATGCAGTCTGCCGCGAGTCTCGGCGAAACCCGTCAGTTTTTCGGGTTCCACGAGCACTACGACGGCACGATAGCGGCACAACCATCCGATGTCTTGCCAAGATTGCCGGTTGCGGCTCTCGCCGATGCGCTCCGCCGTCTGCCGAGGGAGGAGTTTGAGATTGCCCTCAGGCACAAAATGCTCCCGATCGTTTCCTTACCGGGCCTTGTCCTTTATGCCGTATGCGGGGAAGCAGCCAAGGCAGAGGCGTTTCGTCTAGGTCGCAAAGTGGTGGCCGAGGCCGATGTTTCCGTGTTCCAGCAAGCCGTCAGGTTGACCCACGGCCCCCTGCTGCTCCGTTATGCTACCCGTAGCTTTGCGCTGAACCATCCGGATAAATCCGCAAGCCGCCGCCTCACGCTTCCGCAGCTTATCGTGGCCGTGGCAATTGCCGCCCTTGGAATTGCCGCCTTCGCGCTGCTGCCGGGCCGCTTCCTGTGGGTCACGGCAAGCCTGCTCGCTGGATTGTTCTTTCTCGCGGTGATCGCGCTTCGCGTTCTTTGCCTTCTGCCGCCGGTCCAGACGCGAAAGCCAAGGGTGCGCCGTCTAAGTGATTCAGAACTCCCTGTGTACTCGGTGCTGGTTCCGCTGTTTCGCGAAGTTTCCATGCTTGGCCCGTTGCTGAGGGCGCTGATGGAATTGCGCTACCCGCTGGAGAAACTCGACATTAAAATCATTCTCGAAGAGAGCGATATTCCGATGCAGCGCGCGGTCGCGGGCATTCGCTTGCCGCCACAGTTTGAGGTGATCGTGGTGCCATGCGGCCTGCCCCAAACCAAGCCTCGCGCCCTCAATTATGGATTGCGCTTCGCCCGCGGGGAATTGCTGACGATTTTCGATGCGGAGGATATTCCGGAGCCCCGCCAACTGCGCCTTGCTGCTGGAACTTTCGCCGGCTTGCCCCGCGGCGTCGCCTGTCTGCAAGCCCAGCTCGCATTTTTCAATTCCAACGAAAATTGGCTTACCCGCCAGTTCACCATCGAATATGCAACGCTCTTCGGTTTGCTGCTGCCGGCCCTCGCGGATCATCGCCTGCCGTTGCCGCTCGGCGGAACGTCAAATCATTTCCGCATCGAGGTGCTGCGCGAGGTCGGTGCCTGGGATCCCTACAACGTCACGGAAGACGCCGACCTTGGCTTCCGTCTCGCCCGCGCGGGATATGAAACCGCAACCCTTAACTCCCGCACCTATGAGGAAGCCAGCGTGAAACTGCTGAACTGGCTGAAACAGCGGGCGCGTTGGCTGAAAGGCTTTCTCGCAACATGGTTGGTTCACACGCGCCAACCATCTCGTCTGATGAAGGATCTCGGACCCGCCGGGTTCTGGGCGGCGCAGGCGCTCACGATCGGAGTCTTTGCCTCCGCGCTGTTGCACCCCTTCTGTCTCGCAGGAACGCTTGCGCTGTTTTTCTTCCAGCCTTGGTCCCAGGATCCCGGGTTAGCGATGACGGCGCTTGGCGGACTCAATCTTCTGGTCTTTGTGCTCGGTTATGCTGTCTCAATCGCGGCAGGGTACCGGGCGCTGCGTAGGCGCGGCATCACTGGGTGGATTTTCCCGCTCGCCACAATGCCGGTCTACTGGATTTTGATGACCGCCGCCGCCTGGATGGCGCTCTGGCAATTCATCGTCGCACCCTTCCATTGGAACAAGACCAAGCATGGCCTCTCAAGTTTCCAGAAACGGCGGAAAGAAAAATGACTGGAGCGGGCGATGGGAATCGAACCCACGACATGCAGCTTGGGAAGCTACCGTTCTACCACTGAACTACGCCCGCAACTGGCGAGACACTAATTGAGCATTGACGCGCCGTCTAGCCGGATACTTATGATTTTAAGCGTGATGTTACGGCCTGTTCGAGTGTCATTTGCGGAAAAAGGCGGACGTGGTCATCGCTCATAACGCTGCATTTGATCGAACGCACTCGTAAGCAATGGCTACGCTTCTCCGAAGTATGTGGCCCTCGCGAGCTCGTCCGATGGCGCCTCAGGCCCGAGACCGGTAGCGTCAGGAATGCGGGTCGGATCTTTAGCAAAAAGTGCGAAGGCATGCTCACGTCGGCGATCCGCCGCTTCTCCTTGCTCAAACAGCAAGGTCGTCTCCATCGCTTCAAGACGCCGCATCCGGCCGTAAAAATCATCGTGGTCAGCGGCATATGTATTCGCGGCAGTTCGCCAGTCGTCAGTCTCCTCAAGTCTGTCACGCAACAGACGGACATCTCGAAGCGTCCTCGACAGTCCTCTGCCCCAGGCCGGGTCGGTGGCGGCCGCGGCATCGCCGACCAGAACCACGCCGTCGCGATAGGGCTGATCAACCCATCGGTGCGATCCATCGAAGCTCGCAAAAGGCCCAGCTTGCTGCGCCTTGTCAAACCAATGCCTTGGAGCCCCAGTCGCCTGCAGCTGGCGCACCATTTCATCCACCGAATGTCGCCCAGACAAACGCTTTGGTATCACATCCTTGTGGTAGATGAGATAAATCCGATTGCGGCCAGGCGCGATCCGCATAGCGATGACCATTCGCCCACCCGTTGGATCGTAAAAAAGGTTGATTGTGTTTGCATGCGACGGCGCGTTTCCAGCAAGGAGTTCAGAACAGTTCGTTTTGCCTTCCAGTATCATGCCTGCGATAAACAATTGCTCGGGGTCGCGCCGCACTTCGAAAGGCAGCATGGACCGCAGCCGTGAATCTCGTCCGTCTGCCAGAACAACCAACCGAGCGGACAGATCATTTTTGTCCCCACCCACATGAACCCGTGGCGGTTCTCCGGGCACAACACTGGCTACGGCTGCCCCGCGTCGAACTTCTGTCCCCAAAAACTCCGCGTGCCTAAGCAAAACGTCCTGCATCGTCGCGTGGGGAAAAGTGATGCAGCAGGTGCCGGCTGGCGTTGTTGCAAGCAGATCGCGGATCGCTACGGGCGCGCCGAGCCTGGACCTGGAATAATAGGTTGCCTCGATTGCGCAATTATTGAGAAGCAGGTCGTATATATCCAGGTGTTTGGCTTCGAGACTACCCCAGGGCATCAGAACCTCACCGCGGATGCGATCCCTGAATGGGTCCTGCTGTTCAACAACAAGAATTTTCGCGCCACGGTCAGCAAGGGTAATGGCAAGGGAGGAGCCAGCAAGACCGCCGCCAACGATAATCAGATCATAGTCTGGACTGCGCATCGACCGCCTTTGCAGGCTCACAGGACAAACGGCTTACCCGACATCGTTTGGGGGCGTCAATGTTTACGGGACACGCGCTGTGATCGATAAAATGGTCCACACTATGAGCAGAGTGTGATCGCCAATTGTCCGCTCATACGCTGCTAAACTTGGAAGCTACCGTTCTACCACTGAACTACGCCCGCAACTGGCGAGACACTAATTGAGCGTCGCGCGCCCGTCCAGAGATCAACGCCGGGCGGCGTCGAAGGGTTTGAAGTGTTTGGAAAGCTTCAGGCCTTGGCGCTGGTAATTGGAGCCGATGCCCGCGCCATAAACCTGCTCCGGCGCTTCCGTCAGCGGTTCATAGACCAGCCGGCCAATGATCTGCCCGTCCTCAAGAATAAACGGCACCTCATGCGAGCGTACTTCCAGGACGGCGCGGGCGCCCTCGCCGTGGCCGGAACTATGGCCGAAACCCGGATCGAAGAAGCCCGCATAATGCACGCGAAATTCCCCCACCAGAGGATTGAACGGCACCATTTCGGCGGCGTAAGCCGGAGGCACCCGCACGGCTTCCTTCGAGGCGAGGATATAAAACTGGTCGGGATCGAGCACGAGCGAGCCCCGCCGCCACAGTGGCTCCCAGAAATCGGCAACCTCGAGCGCGCCGCTTCGGTCGATATCGATGAGGCCCGAATGAGGCTTGGCACGGAAACCCACCGGAGCCTCCGGCTCTCCCCCGAGATCGACCGTGAGCGCCAGTCCGTTGTCGATATTCACTTGGCCAGAAGCAATGAGCCCTTCTCTCCCGTGCAGTTCTCGGATGATGGCATCCGAAGCAAGCGAGGCTCCGGCCCGGAACCTGATCTGCGACAGGCGCGAGCCGCTGCGGGCAAGAATGGAAAAGGTGCGCGGGCTGATCTCCGCATAAAGCGGGCCAGTATAGGCTTCGGGCACCGTATCGAATTCCTGCGCGAAATCGGTGATGACGCGGGTGAAAATATCAAGCCGCCCGGTTGAGCTCTTGGGGTTCGCGGCCGCCGAAACACCTTTGGGCAGTGCCAGGCTTTCGAGCAGTGGCACGATATAGACGCAGCCGGTTTCGAGAACGGCGCCATCGGTCAGCGGCATCCGGTGCAGCACCAGGTCCTTCAGCCGCTCCGCCACCGTCGAACGCGGCCCCGGTAAAAATGATGCCCGCACCCGGTAGGCCCATTCTCCAAGGCGGAGGTCCAGGCTGGCAGGCTGAATCTGGTTTGCATCGGCGGCGCGCTCAAGCCGGATCAAACCTCTGGCGCAATAGTCCCGGATGGCCTTGGCGGGAAGGATACCCCGCGCCGTATTTTTATTCTGTCCCATGGGTTCTCATGGCGGATTATTGACGGCATCTGCAAGGCTCACGTTCACCGGTAGAAAACGCCTGCACTTCCGCGCTAAGTTCGAACCATGTACCAGCGCATCACCCGCGGCATCAAGATTATCGTTCGCCCGCAATATCTCGAACGCCAGTCGAAGCCTGATGAGGGTCATTTCGTCTGGGCCTACACCATCACCGTTGAGAACCACAGCCGCGAGACGGTGACGCTCCGCACCCGCTACTGGAAGATCACCGATGCCGCAGGAAAGGTGCAGGAGGTTCGCGGCGAGGGCGTGGTGGGCGAGCAACCGACGCTCAAGCCCGGCGCCAGTTTCCAGTACACCTCAGGTTGCCCGCTAAAGACCTCATCGGGCTTCATGGTGGGCGCCTATCACATGGAAAACGGCAAGGGCGAGATGTTCAGTGTTGACATTCCGGCCTTTTCCCTCGACAGCCCGCACACCACCCAATCAATCAATTGAAAAAGCCATGACCGGAAAAAATTTCACCGCTCAGGAAATGCTCGCCCGCCTCGTTTCCTTCGATACAACCAGCCGCGACGGCAACATTCCCCTGATTGAATTCGTCGAGGATTATCTCGATGGCTGGGAGGTGCCGCATTTCCGCGTCGACTATGAGCCGGGCAAGAAAACCAATCTCTTCGCCACCGTAGGCCCGAAAACCGGGGGCGGCATCGTGTTGTCGGGCCACACGGACGTGGTCCCGGTCGATGGCCAGGAATGGGCCAGCGATCCCTTCACCCTTGCCGAGCGCGGCGGCAAATTGTTTGGCCGGGGCACCTGCGACATGAAGGGGTTCATCGCGGTCTGCCTCGCAATGGTGCCGCAGTTCAAGGCGCGCGCCCTGAACAGGCCTATTCACCTCGCGCTCTCTTGCGATGAGGAGGTCGGATGCCGGGGTGTGCGCCCGCTCGTTTCCCACATCCGCGATCATCTGCCGAAGCCCCAGGCGGTGATCGTGGGAGAGCCCACCTCGATGAAGGTGGTGAATGCCCACAAAAGCACGGTCACCTTCACGACCGAGGTTACGGGCCTGGAAGCCCATTCGAGTCTCACCAACCGGGGCGTCAACGCCATCATGGTGGCGGGCGAACTGCTTGCCGAGATCAATCGCATCCGTAGCGATATTGAA
>JBGTNZ010000095.1:0-4076 GCA_041742805.1 Aestuariivirga sp. | reverse complement strand
GACACATCCGGCGACAATTGCTTCAGGCGGATGGCGGCGGCGAGGCCGGCGGGACCCGCCCCCACGATCACCACATCATATTCCATGGCCTCGCGCTGGACTTCTTCCACGGCCTACTGCTCCTATGCATTTTACGGCGGCGCCTGTTATAGTCGGCCAAACTTCACGCACAAGCCATGAAACACGAGCGAAACGTCATGACCCCGCGCCAGGCCGCCGCAGCGCTTGCGTGGCTCTCCGAGATGGGAGCGGATGAGGTCATCGGCGAAACGGCGATCAACCGTTTGTCCTCACCGTCATCCCGGCGGAAGCCGGGACCCATCGTCGAGCCAGAACCACTGCCCGTCGTTCCGTCACACGGTGAAATGGGTCCCGGCTTTCGCCGGGAGGACGGCAATTTAGCAATTCTCGACGACATCGCCGCCGCGCTCGCCAATCTCGCCTGCCCTCTCAAGAAGACGGCCACCAATCTCTGCTTCGCGGACGGCAATCCGCACGCCCATGTCATGCTCATCGGCGAAGCGCCGGGGCGCGATGAGGATATCCATGGCAAGCCTTTCGTTGGCCGTTCGGGGCAGCTTCTCGACCGGATGCTCGCGGCCATTGGCCTGTCGCGAGAAGCTGCGGAACCGGAGCGGTCGGTTTTCATCACCAACACGGTTTTCTGGCGACCGCCCGGCAACCGCACGCCGACGGAGTCGGAGACGGCCATGTGCCTGCCATTCCTGTTCCGCACCATCGAACTTCTGCAACCGCGCATCATTGTCTGCCTTGGCGCCACGCCCGCGCACCGCCTGACGGGACGGAGCGATGGCATTCTGAAGATGCGGGGCAAGTGGCTGCAATGCACGGCCGGGGGCCGCGATATTCCCCTGCTGCCAACGCTGCATCCCGCCTATCTGCTGCGCCAGCCCGGCCAGAAGCGCCTTGCCTGGCGCGATCTCCTGATGTTGCGGCAGGCGCTTGATGCCCATTGAGTGGAGCGACCTCCTCATCTTCATCGCTGCCGCGCTGACGCTCAATCTCACGCCGGGCAATGACATGATGTTCGTTCTCGGCCAGTCGATAAAGGGCGGCACGCGTGTTGGTATCGCGGCCAGCCTTGGCATTGCCACCGGCCTCCTCGTGCATCTGGCACTGGTGGCGGCTGGCGTCGCGGTCATCCTCGCCGAACACCCCGCCGTCTTCGACGCGATCCGCTATGCGGGTTCGGCCTATCTCGTCTGGATGGCGATCAAGATACTGCGGCAACCGGCAGTAGGGCTTGATGCCAACGCAAAGCAGCGCAACTCATTCGCCGCCTGGCGCGACGGTGTCCTGGTCAATGTCTTCAATCCGAAAATCGTCATCTTCATGTTCGCGTTGCTGCCGCCGTTCATCCGGCCGGAAAACGGCATGCCGCTGCTGCAGCTGTTCATTTTAGGCATGGTGTTCAATGTGGGCGGCACCCTGATCAATTTCGCAGTCGCTATTTTTTCGGGAGGTCTTGGCCGGTTGCTCGCTCGCGATGCCCGGGCGGCGCTATGGTTCGCGCGGACATCAGCGGCATTGTTTCTGATTCTCGCCGCCCGCATAGCCCTTGAACGCAAGTGACTTGCAACTAAGATTACATCGATGGCAGCAAACGAAACCCGTTCATTCATTCCCGTCCGCATCGCGGTGTTGACGGTTTCCGATACGCGCACTCTGGAAAACGATGTGTCCGGCAGGACGCTGTCCGATCGTATCGCCGCAGCGGGGCATTTGCTTTCCGCGCGAAAGATCGTGACCGATGACATCCGCGCCATTCGCCATGTGGTTCGCGACTGGGCCAACCGGGCCGATATCGACGTGATAATTTCCACCGGCGGCACCGGGCTTACGGGTAACGACGTAACGATCGAAGCCATGCGGCCGCTGTTCGAGAAGGAGATTGACGGGTTCGGCGCGCTTTTTCACATGGTGTCGTTTCCAAAGATCGGCACCTCGACGATTCAGTCGCGGGCGACGGCGGGCATCGTGAAGGGCAAATATATCTTTTGCCTGCCGGGCTCCCCCGGTGCCTGCCGCGACGGATGGGACGAAATACTGAAGGCGCAGCTCGATTACCGGCACCTGCCGTGCAATTTCGTGGAGATCATGCCGCGGCTAGAGGAACACCGGAAGCAGCGCAAGATGTAGTTGCACCGGCTCACGGCATCGTGAGAAGGCCTGTTTCCAAGTGATTGATATTTTACCGGAATCCCGCACTGTTTCAGCAACCCACTGAATTACATTAAAATTTTTCTCCCGCTCCTGTCATGCGGCTTGATTCGATTAAATCGCAGGAATGGATATCTTAGGTTCATCGGAAGCGCGATGAACGCGGTTCCAAAAAACCTAGTCTACCATCCAACAGGAGATACAAATGAAGAAGATCGCTTTTGCCCTCATCGCCCTCGCCACCCTGTCGACCGCTTCTTTCGCGCACTCGTTCCGTCAGAGCTACACCGACAATGCCGGCTTTTCGTCCTACGACGGCCGTTTTCAGTCCAATGATGAACAGAAAGACCGCGGTTAATATCCGCTAACCAACGATAAGGCCGGGCGTGAGTGCCCGGCCTTTTTTGTGCGGGCGCTACGAGAGTTCTTGATTTGTTCGCGCTTTCATACTAAATTGAGGGAATGGCAACCCTCATCGATAAACGCCAGGCTGCCGGGATCGACATCGGCCGTCCCCACTTGGGCCGCCTTACGGCAATTGCTCCGCAGATGCGCGGGCGGGGGGCGCGGAACAATGAGTCGGGACGGTTCGAAAAGGAAAGCCGCGTTCTTCTCGACGACGGCTGGGATGTACTGGAGGATTTGCCGCCGCTCCGGACCCAGGTGTTCGTGGAGACGCCGAAAAAGATCCTCACGCGCAACGAATCGCCGGACATTTCCTTTGATCGCTCGATCAATCCCTACAAGGGCTGCGAACACGGCTGTTCCTATTGCTATGCGAGGCCCACCCACGCCTTCATGGGCCTGTCGCCTGGGCTCGATTTCGAGAGCAAGCTGTTCGTCAAGAGCAACGCGGCGGAACTGTTGCGGCAGGAGTTGTCGGCGCCTGGATATGAACCCCGCACCATAGCGCTGGGCGCCAATACCGATCCCTATCAGCCGATCGAACGGCAGCATCGCATCACGCGGCGCGTGCTCGAGGTTCTGTCGGAATTCGGCCACCCGGTGGGTATCGTCACGAAGTCGGCGCTGGTGCTGCGCGATCTCGATATTCTGAAGCCCATGGCGGAGCGCAACCTCGTGAAGGTGGCGATCTCGGTCACGACGCTCGATCCCAAGCTGGCGCGTTCTTTGGAGCCACGAGCCTCGACACCGGCCAAACGCCTGGGCGCGCTTGAAATGCTGTCGGCCGCCGGCGTTCCCACCACCGTCATGGTGGCGCCCATTATCCCGGCGGTGAATGACAGCGAAATCGAGGCGATTCTCAAATCAGCTGCGACAGCTGGGGTAAAGGAAGCCGGTTATGTGATGTTGCGCCTGTCGCTTGAAGTGAAAGATATTTTCCAGGAATGGCTGATGAGCGAGATGCCGGAGCGGGCGGCAAAAGTTATGTCGCTGGTCAAATCGGTGCGGGGCGGCAAGGTCAATGACACAACCTGGGGCCGCCGCATGGTGGGCACCGGCCCCTACGCCTGGTCCATCGGGCGGCGTTTCGAAATGACTTGCGCCAGGCTTGGCATCAATCGTAATCGCCTGAAACTTTCAACCAGCGAATTCCGCCGTCCGCCGCAGCCTGGCGAGCAGCTGACCTTATTTCAGGACCACGCCGCATGAATCAAAAAGATAAAGCCCTGGCCTTCCAGGCGCTCCACGCGAAGCCGGGCATCTTCCTCATTCCCAATCCCTGGGATGCCGGAAGTGCCAGGCTTCTCGAACACCTGGGCTTTTCGGCCTTGGCTACAACCAGTTCCGGGGCCGCGTTTTCGATGGCCCGGCGCGATGGCGCCTTGTCGCGCGACGAGACGCTGGCCAATGCCAAAGCCATCGTCGATGCGACGGGCCTTCCCGTCTCGGCGGATCTTGAAGGCGGCTTCGGCCCCTCACCCAAGGATTGC
>JBGTNZ010000094.1:0-4265 GCA_041742805.1 Aestuariivirga sp. | reverse complement strand
GGCGCCTTGCTGCTGCTCATCGCCTCCCTGGCGCTGGCCACCCAAACACTCACCGGGCAGGCCATAGGCATGTTTTTGCGGAACGGCGGCTCCGCCATGTTCCACATCGTTCTTTCTCTTTATATCCTCGATAACATCAAGCGCCAGGATCTCTCCCGCGTGGAGCCCATTCGACTCAGCGCGTCCGCCGTTTCCTGGACCATCGGGCCTGGCCTTGGCGTATGGCTTTATGTCGAATACGGATCGTGGGGAACGCAGGCGGCGGTGATCGCCACTCTCGTCCTGCTGATGGCGGTGTTCTGGTATCTCAGGCTTTCGGACAGCGGCACCACGCTCCCCTCCGGCACGCTGCAACCCTTCAACCCGCTGGCCAACGTCCGCCGTTTCGTAAGCCAGCCAAGGCTTGTTCTCGCCTGGTTCATCGCTTTTGGCCGCTCCTGTTTCTGGGCGACCTTCATGATCTATGGCCCCCTGTTGATCGTCGAGAGCGGCTTGGGAAAAAACATGAGCGGACTGGTTATTTCAGCAAGCCAGGCATTGCTGCTGGCGGCCTATTGGTCGGGAACCATGGCGCGCCGTTTTGGCGTGCGGAGCGTGCTTGCCGTTTCCTTCTGTCTGGGTTCCGTGGCTTCACTGGGTGCCGGCATTGCCGGAACCGGTGCGCCCTATGTGGCGATCGGGTTTCTTCTGGCGGGGGCACTTGCCGGTTCCGCTCTTGACGGCGTCGGCGGCATCCCCTTCCTGCGGGCCGTCCGCTCCCATGAGCGCCAGCGCATGACGGCGGTTTACCGGACCTCCATCGAATTCTCCGACCTCATTCCACCCTTCATTTTTGCCTTCGCCCTCCTGCGGTTTGAAATTGGCGTGGTGTTCGTGATTCTCGGGGTGTGGCTTGGCGTCATGAGCTTTGTGACATGGCGCTATCTGCCGCGCTCGTTATGAGGCCGGAACTATTGAAGTGAATGATTAGAGATGAGCAGATCGCGGCACAATGACCGGGAACTCCGGTTCGCATTCCTGAGGGAGCCACCATTTTGCTATCGCTTATCAAATGGCTCCGTCACTGGTTGCGATGTCGAGGTTGCCCGTCACGTCATACGAGAGATTGGCATTGTTTCTTTCATGCCTGCGGAAACTGAGTTCGCCGAGTTGCTTCCCGGACTGGAGGATGGGCGCTGGGACATGACGACCGGGTTGTTTATTACGGACGAGCGCAGAAGGACGGTGAACTTCAGCCGGTCAATTTGGGCACTTCCCGACGGGCTTCTCGTGCGTTCGGGTAGTTCCCATAACATCTCCGGATATGCTTCAATCGCGCGAGAGAGCGCCCTGCGGTTGGGGGTGGTAAAAGACCAGGTTCAGCATCAAACCGCCCTCCATCTGGAAGTGCCAAATGAACGTATTCATGTATTTAGCACCTATGCCGAGGCAGCCGCGGCGGTAATGGCACAGACCATCGATGTTTATGCCAGCGTTGCAATGGCTCATCGCGGCTACTTAGAGCAATACCCAGCTCTCCAACTGAAAGTCGTGGACGTTCCTGTCAGCGAAAAATCCGCTGAACAGGGAGCGTTTGCTTTTGCGAAAACGCAAGCGGAGCTTCGAGGGAAGGTTGATGACGCGCTTACGAGTTTTCTAGGGTCGCCGGATCACCGAGCGCTCATGGTTCGGTTTGGATTCTCGCCTGAACAAGTCAACATGATTGCATCGACAACGCGTTAGCTTGTTCCTGAAAAGAAGCTGGCAGTGCTATTGAAAGGAAGAAAAGAAATGAGCGGCATGACTCTCGTTATCGGCAACAAAAATTATTCCTCCTGGTCGCTGCGCCCGTGGATGGCGCTGACCATGGCAGGCATTCCCTTCGATGAAGAGGTGATCTGGCTCGACCAGCCCGACACAAAGGCGAAGATCTCAGCTCACTCGAAAGCGGGCCGTGTGCCGATTCTGCGCCATGGCAAGATCGCTGTGTGGGAATCGCTCGCCATCCTCGAATATCTGGCGGACGCATTTCCGGAAAAAGGCCTTTGGCCCAAAACCAGAGCGGCCCGCGCCCATGCCCGCTCGATTTGCAGCGAAATGCATGCGGGCTTCTCGAGCTTGCGCAATGCCTGCCCCATGAATTTGCGGAGGCCAAGGAAACCCGTCACTCTCTCGGATGCCACCAAAGCCGATATTCAGCGCATCGAAAACATATGGCGCGAATGCCGGATGAACTTCGGCAAGAGCGGCAAATTCCTGTTCGAAAAATTCGGCAACGCCGACTCAATGTACGCTCCCGTGGTTACGCGCTTCGATACCTTTGACATCAAGGTCGCGAAGGACACGCGCCAGTACATGGACAATGTAATGGCGACCTCCGCCTTCAAGACGTGGAAGGAAGCGGCGTTGAAGGAGACCCAGATACTCCCGCACGACGAGGTGGATTGATTAATCCAGGCGCAGCGATACGGCGCCCCGTGGGTGCCGGGTGACGCGCCCCGCGAGTTCCAGTTCGAGCAGGATTCCGGCGACGGCCGCTGCCGGTATCCCGCTCTCCCGGATGAGATCGTCGAGATCGACGGGCGAGGGCGACAGCAGAGACAGAATGTTGCGCCGTTCGCTTTCGCCAGCGATGGCCGAGTGCACAAAGATGTTTTCGGGTTCAAGGAACATTCCCTTGGCGGGCGCGAACGTGTCGTTCAAGGTTTCAAGGATATCGGCGGCAGAAGTCACGAGTGTTGCCCCTTCGCGGATGAGCTTGTTGGTGCCTTCGGCGCGGGGATCGAGCGGCGAGCCCGGCACGGCAAACACTTCGCGGCCCTGTTCGGCGGCAAAGCGCGCCGTAATGAGCGAGCCTGAACGCAACGCTGCTTCCACCACGATGGTGGCGCGCGACATGCCGGAGATAACGCGGTTTCGCCGGGGAAAATACTCGGCTCGCGGAACGGTGCCGGGTTTCATCTCGCTGACAAGAAGTCCGCGCTCGGCGATCTCCGCTTGTAGCTTGCCGTTCTCCGGCGGATAAACGGAATCGAGACCGCCGGCCAACACCGCCACGGTTCCCGTTTCAAGTGCCGCCTCATGGGCGGCCGTGTCGATGCCGCGCGCTAAACCTGACACGATGAGATGGCCCGCCTGGCCAATCTCGGAGGCAAGCTTGCGGGCGAATTTGAAACCAAGTGCTGAGGCGTTGCGGGCGCCAACAAGGGCAACCGCGGAGCTGTTGGTGAATTCGGCTTTGCCCTTGATCCACAACATGGGGGGCGAGGCATCGATATGGCGAAGCAATTGGGGATAGTCTTTTTCCGCAGCGGCCACGGCTTGCGCGCCGAGCGCGTTGCCTTTTTCGAGATCGGCTTCCGCTTCCTGTACTCCATAGAGGCGAAGCGGCCGCGACAGTCCGCCCTTGCGCGACAGATCCGGCAAGGCGGCGATGGCTGCCGCGGCATCGCCAAAGCGGGCGATCAGCTGGCGGAAGGTGATGGGGCCGACATTTTCACTGAGGCTAAGGCGCAACCAGTCGCGCCGCTCCGCATGCGTGAGTGTTAACGCCATCAAACCTGCTTCGCGAGTTTGATCTTCGGCTCCTCGCCCTTTAGCAAACGGGCGATATTGGCCCGGTGGGTAATCCAGATCATGGCGCCAAGCAGGAGGGCGGGCACGACAAGATCGCTTCGGCCCAATAGCCACGCCCACAGGGGCGTCAGCAGGCTGGCGGTCAAGCCAGCAAGCGATGAAAATCGGAATATGCCGGCCATGACGATCCACACAACGAGGAAGGCCAAGCCCAGCGGCCAGAGCAATCCGAACAACACGCCAATGTTGGTGGCAACGCCTTTTCCCCCTTTGAAACGGAGCCAGATGGGGAAGACATGGCCGAGGAATGCCGCAAGCCCCGCGGCAATTCCGGCTTCCGGGCCGTAGAGCAGGGACATGAGAACAACCGGCACGGTTCCCTTCAGGCCATCACAGAGGACGGTGAGGCCTGCCACCAGCTTGTTGCCGGTGCGCAGCACATTGGTGGCGCCGATATTCCCGGACCCGATGTTCCGGATATCACCAAGCCCCGCCATCTTGGTCAGAATGAGCCCGAAGGGAATTGAGCCGCAGAGGTAGCCAAGCACGATCGACTGAATCATCTGCGCGGTCATGCACAGTTTCCTTTCTCCCAAGGGGAGAAGGAGGGGCCCATCGCGTTAGCGATGGGAGGATGAGGGGATACGGTGCTCATCGTCAGGCACCGTGGCCCCTCACCTTCCCAAGCTTCGCTTGGGCCCCTTCCTCTC
>JBGTNZ010000093.1:0-1873 GCA_041742805.1 Aestuariivirga sp. | reverse complement strand
TGGCCGAGAGCGCAGGCGGCTTCAAGGCCAGCGGGACCAGCGCCGACGATCAACACGTGGGCATCCTTATCCTTGGGGCGAATGCGTTCCGGGTGCCAGCCGCGGCGCCATTCCTCACCCATGGAGGCATTCTGGGTGCAGCGGATCGGCGTCATGGAATAGTCGCCGGTGATGCAGATGTTGCAGCCTATGCATTCGCGGATATCGTCGAGGCGGCCTTCCTCGATCTTCTTCGGCAGGAAAGGATCGGCAATCGAAGGCCGCGCCGCGCCGATCATGTCCATGATGCCCGTCTTGATGACGCGCAGCATGCTGTCCGGCGATGTATAGCGGCCGACGCCCACCACCGGCTTTGTCGTCAGCTTCTTGACGCCTTTGATATATGGCTCCTGGAAGCCTTCTTCGGAAAAGCGCGAGCTCTGTGAATCATTGGACCAGCTCGACAGTGAGAGGTCCCAGAGGTCGGGAAGTTCCGCCATCATGGCAATGGCGTCTTCCACCTCGGTGGGCTCAAGACCGGCAGCGCCCATAAACTCGTTCATGGCGATCCGCACCGGCACAGCGCAGGTGTGGCCTACGGCATCCTTGGTGTCTTCGATCACCTCGCGAAGCAGCCGCGCGCGGTTTTCCAGGGAGCCGCCATATTCATCGGTCCTCAAGTTGGTGGCGCGCGAGAGAAAGTGCTGGAAGATGCCGAGGCCGTGGCCCGCATAGACATAGATAAGGTCGTAACCGGCCTGTTTGGCGCGAAGCGCCGCTTCGCGATGGATGCGGCGCAACTCCCTTATATCCTGCATGTCCATGGCGCGGGCCTGGATGGGATCATGATAGTCGCTCGAAACCGGCCTCGCACTCACGGCGATGGGAATTTCCCGCGACCAGCGGTTGGGGGCCGTATAGCCGGAATGGCAAAGCTCGATCCCGGCGAGCGAGCCATGCTCGTGGATTTTTCCGGCAATGCGGGCGAGCATGGGCACATCCCGGTCATCCCAGATGCGGAGTTCCGTGTAGGGGGCGACGTCGGCACCCGGGTGGATTTCCACCATTTCGGTGCACACCACGGCCCAGCCGCCTTCCGCCTTGACGCCCCGCATGGTGGCAAGCGCTGTGGCATCACGGTAGCCCATGCCGTTGCAATGGGGCACCTGATAAAAGCGGTTGCGCGCCGTAACAGGGCCGATCCGCACGGGCTCGAAGAGAATGTCGTAACGGGGATCGCGAGCCAAGGCTAACCACCTCTCATTTTATTCTGATCTAGCAGGAGGAGAGCGCGGCGCGCTATGGTCCTCGTCCCATGGAAATTGGAATCGCAGAGATCGAGAAGGCGGCACGGCGAATTAAAGGCTTCGCCGTGGAAACGCCGGTGCTTGAGTCCCCCATGCTGAACGAGCGAACAGGTGGCCGCATCCTGATCAAGGCGGAATGCCTGCAACGCACCGGCTCCTTCAAGTTTCGCGGTGCGTGGAATCGAATTTCACAGCTTGACGCAACCGCGAAAGGCGGCGTCGTGGCTTATTCGTCAGGTAATCATGCGCAAGGGGTCGCGGCGGCGGCCCAGCTCAAAGGGCTTCCGGCCGCCATCGTGATGCCGGCCGATACGCCAGAGATCAAGAAAGCCAATACGCGGGGCTATGGCGCCGAGGTCATAACCTATGACCGGGCGCGCGAAAGCCGCGAGGAAATAGCGGCCCGCCTGGCTGAGCAGCGAGAGGCTGTTCTGGTGCCTCCTTTCGAGGATGCCCATGTTATCGCCGGGCAGGGCACCACGGGCCTGGAGCTCGCCGATGAAGCTGCCCGGCGGGGCGCAACCCTTGACGAGGTTCTGGTTTGTTGCAGCGGCGGCGGGCTGACCGCCGGCATCGCGCTGGCAATG